>CBDUVR010000075.1:0-6864 GCA_965370705.1 uncultured archaeon
ATACAATATGAAACAAACATTTCAAGCTAATCAGTCTTTATCTTGGAGACTACAGGAAAAAATACCATCTGCGCAATATCTCACGACTTTCAGGAATCCCCTTGAAAACAACCCAGAATATTTTAAAAAATCTTGAAAGCGAAAAAATCCTAAAATCAGAGACTGTCGGCAGAAACAAGTATTTCATGCTGAACTTTGGGAATATACAGGCAAAACTCTATCTGATGCAGGCAGAAATGTTCAGAACATCACTTTTTCTGGAAAAATATCCTTTAATACAGCCGTTCGCAAAAGACATCAAAAAAATATCAGCGCCAATAATTGTTTTTGGAAGTTTTGCAAAATTCAGGGCAAACAAAACATCTGATTTTGACCTTCTTATTGTAAGTGAAAAAAAACAGGACCTGCCCCGGCACCTGCTACCCTGTGAACTCCATGAAGTTGTTTTAAAAGATACACTATTCTTTGAAGGTCTTCAAAAAAAGGAAGCACTTATAATCGAAATACTGGAAAATCATATTATCTTAAGCAACTTTTCTTTTTTTGTAAATGCAATGTGGGATTATTATGCCTGAAAAAACTTTAAAATGGTGTTTTGCACTTAGAAACGGCCTGAAAATTGCAGAGCCAAATGAAAGGCTTGCAATATCTTATCTTGAGCAGGCGAAGACATCCCTAAAACGCGCTCATGAAATGTTTGAATCCAATGACTTTCTCTGGACAACAGTAATTATCTATTATGCAGAATACTATGCCCTATATTCATTTTTGCAGAGACTGGGAATAAAATGCGAAAATCATTTCTGCTCAATACTGGCTGTAAAAAATATTCTTGGTGAAGAAAAGACAAAAATCATTGAGGAGCATAGAGGTAAAAGAATCAACGCCCAGTACTATATGAAGATTGTAGATGACGAATCACTAAAAAATATGCTAAAGGACGCAAAAATGTTTATTCTGGATTTTGACAACATTATTTCAGGACTATCTGAAAAAGAGGTTGACTTTAACAGAAATATGCTGAAAAGATACTGTTGACATACTGATTTCAACAAAACAGACATACCAGCAGCTCCCCATCTACATCCGCACAAGAGTACTGAAAGAAGGAAAAATCATATACTGCAAAAATGAAGATGCTCTATACGATGTTGCATTTGCAACAATCAAGGATTTCAATGACTTTGAGCCAAGATACAAGACTTATCTGGAGGGAGTTATGAATGCCTGACAAAGAAAGGATACTCTCAAAAGTAGACGATAGCAGAAATAGTTATTGACCGCGGACAGGTAGAATAAAATCTTTGATTTTACAAAGAACTTATGATGTCTGGAATGGCGGAAAAGCGCGCTTAAATTCAGTTAATGGTTGAATTAATGATTTTTTCCAGTTTCTCAGGAGAGAGTTTACTTCCTGTTCCTTTCGGGGACCCACCGATTATATCACTTCCGCCCCATTTATTATTTTCAGTGATAATATTTGCTTCTTCGCCATTAAGTCTATCGTATAATTTCTGAAGATCAAAAGGAACCCATACAGACTTTCTGCCTAAGGTGTACACATAAAAATCATCCTGTTTTTCTGCAACTAAAACTGCAAAAGCGTCTATTCCATCACCATACATGGCCATTCTCGAGGCAGAACCTGTTTCTTTTGTTAATGTCCATCCATTACCTCCCCCGATTTTTTCGTAATGGCCTTCAAGAGCAAGCTCTCTACCTTTGCCGAAGATATGATCATTAATTCTTCCTTCAACAGCTTCAATGACATTCCTCATTTCAGCTTCACCCATTTGGGCAACTCTTCCATTAAAACGTGCTTCATTGTACGGATCAAATATCCATGCCATTTGCCTTCGCATGTCAGTATCTCCAAATGGATATGCTCCGGCAGTACTGTCCAATAAATCTTCACAAGTAACCAACCGGTTGACTGTTGGTTGAGCATGGTCCCTGACCTGTTCATGATTCTTTAGCAGCCACCATGCAAGACAGGTATCTTCATCTGGATCATTTACATAAACATACGCGCAAGGTATTCCTTCTTCCCGGAATGTGTCAAAAAGACCCATGTTTATTTCCAGATATACCTGCCCTGATGTTGAGCGAGTAGATAGTCTGTCACTTCCAGAATGATGATTAATATTAACGTAAGGCCCTTCAGGGTCTCTTTTGGTGGCAGAATCAACAAAACCATCCAGAGCAATAGAATATCGTGGTTTTTCCATCTTAAATTCTAACCAACCATACACTTTTCTGGGTTCAACACACAATTCAATAGCCATACAATCGGTTACTAGTTTAAAGCTTATAAATCTTTAGTTTTTTAGTACTTTAGAGACGTTACAGTGCCGTTGCATGCATACTTCTTTTTTCCGATTATCTTTAACCTAAAAGAACCGATACTTTTTTGGGGTCGAAAATCACGCGCAACATCCATCAAAATAAAAATACCTCCACATTCCCAGAAACATTAATAAACATCAGAAAGAATATGAAATAATATGAAGACTGTGACAAACGAATCCCCTGCCATTGTAAAAAAAGCAAAAACAGACAAAGACATACTCGCAGTCATATTATTCGGAAGCTACGCGCGAAAGGAACCTTACCGCGACATTGACATCTGTCTGGTGCTGTACCCGAAAAAATACGACAAACTCTTTCTCTCAAGAAAGAAACTAACATATCTCACGGATTTCCAGAAAACAGACATACAGATATACCAGCAGCTTCCCATCTACATCCGCACAAGAGTACTGAAAGAAGGAAAAATCATATACTGCAAAAATAAAGACGCATTATACGACATTGCAATCGAGACAATCAAGGATTTCAATGACTTTGAGCCAAGATACAAGACTTATCTGGAGGGTGTTATGAATGCCTGACAAAGAAAGGATACTCTCAAAAATAGACTATAACATAAATAGTAATCGACTGCGTCCGTTCCGATGCCAGATAAACTCAACAATCCTGAGTCAGAACCAGATACCCATTTGAATCTCTCAAAAATAATGTATCTCCACCATTGTTCCAGATTGACGCATAATTGCCGCTTGTTCTGCCCCAATACAATGCAGAATCTGTGTCTGCTCCTGTACCTGTATATAAAGTAAATGCTGCCTTACCATGAAATATAAATGACGGGAATGTATAGATATGAGAGGCAGTTTCATCCTTGACTGTCCAGTCGTTCATGTCAATTGAATAGGAACATTTATTTCCAAAAGTTACATATTCATCATTCAGATTATAATTGTCATCTCCATCAGCATTCGAATGGAAGTCTGTTATGTGAATACAATGGTCCTGAACATAATCTTCCTGTGAACTCTTCCATAAGCAGCCTTCATTTTGTTTAGCTTCATTCTCTGCCTGTTCAAACTGAAGAGAATATTTTGTATTTGAGCCATATTCATATTTATGAGCCAGCCCCAGCCGAACCATCTCAAGATTTACAAATGTGTCATCAACATGAACATATCTTAATAATCTTCCATATTGGTCTTTGTCATCGACATCCTGCTCTAAAGTTACTTCCTCTCCGAGAACAAAATCCTTTAATTTATCTGTTGCTTCTGTGGAGCAAAAGTATCCTGATTCGGGAGTATTTATTCCTATTAACCTTACAGTCTCTCCACTCGACAACTTAATTGTGTCTCCATCTGACACTGAGGAGACTGTTATTTCAGTAGTCTGCGGCTTATAATTACATTTCCCGCGAGAACAACCATACTCACAATTTTTAGATTCAGACCAGGAACAATCAGTAGACTGATACGCTTTTGTGTTAGAATCCCTGCATTTCCATCCTGACGGGCAGGCTGGAGATTTTTGAGATTCCTGTTTATTTAGCTGGTCCTCATACTGCTCTTGTTCATATTGCCTTTGTAATTCTTCTTCCATCTGCTGCTGATTATTATCCTCTTCCTGCTGCCTTTGTAACTCATCTTCCATCTGTTGTTGATTATTATCCTCTTCCTGTTGTCTCTCTACTTCATCTTCATAATGGTCATCGCGAACTACATCTCCGGTTACATCATTATATGATGGATTATTGATAGCGAATATTATGACCACAAGGATTACAGTCAACAAACCCCAAACCCGCCAGCTACTTCCTTTCTTATACATTCGAAACACGATAATTAGATAATAAAATAAAACTTATAAGTCTTAAGTCTTGTGTTTGGAGACCCACCCAATAACCTTCAACAACTTTTGCTTAAAAGAGCAAAAAAATCACAGGATATGTTTCTTAAAAAAACATGCTGAGAAAATCCCCATCATCGGCAGGATGAAAACATCCTTCATCCCCTAACAACCTTCTCCCCACCGTCACTCAAATCAACAATCTTAGACGGCTTCCCGCGGATGATCCCCTCATCAATCACAACATCAACAAACCTCAAAATCTCTTTCGGAATCTCAGAAACATCGCGAACCGGCTCATCACCAGACGCATTAACCGACGTAGTCACAAAAGGAACCCCTGCCATCTCAAAAAACTTCATAACAGGATGATCAATAATCCGCACACCCAACGTATCCCTACGCGCACTAACACTCCCAAGAAACCCAGCATCCTTCTTTTTCACTATCAGCGTATAGGGTCCCGGGAGATACTTCCTCACAACATCCATGTCAACATCGCAATTCCTCACAATCCACTCAAAAGACGGCGCAATAACCGAAAGCGCCGCAGACTCATCTCTTCTTTTCGCAGCAAATACCCTCTTCACTGCATCATCATCAAGCGCACTGCACCCGATGCCATAAATCGTATCAGTCGGGTAAACAAAAATGCGCCCGCCTATGATATCATCAACAATCCCGGAATCAACATCATCCATCGTTATAATTCTCAATGCTCTTTCACCTCAATCCTCAACTACACTCTCATTTCCAGGAGATATCCTTACTCACCCATAACAGTCTCTGCATACATAATCTCATGCACAAATCAATATAAATAATTCCGGATATCAACTCATAATTTATCAACATAACTTTCAATCCTTCTCATCCCTTCGTCAATTTTTTCAACAGGCAATGCAAAACTCAGCCGCAAATACCCTTCTGCCCCGAACCACTCACCTGGATACGTGATCACATCATGTTCAAAGAATAAATCCTCAGCCATTTTCATTGAATCACCGACCTTCGGAAGAACATAAAATGCGCCGCCGGGTTTCTCAATTTCAAGGTTTAGCTCTTTAATCCGCCTGTAAATATAATCCCTCCGCATCCGAAATATCTCCCTGTTCCGGGTAATATGCTCTTTAGGTACAGAAAGGCATTCCAATGCAACCTTTTGCGACAGCAGGTTTGTATTCATAGAGCTGTGAGCCTTAATCCCGGAAATATCTGCCATGAAATCAGCATCATGAGAGAACACATACCCAACCCGGTACCCGCAAAGACTATACGTCTTTGAGAAACTGTTAATTGTTACCACATTATCGCCCTTTGGCGAATAATGTCTTGTCTCATAAGTCAGCGAATGATAAACTTCATCAGATATCAAAACGCAACCATTATCCTCAGTAATCTCCTGGATTGCGCGAAGAACACTTTTTTCAAGAGTGCTTCCCGTGGGATTTGCAGGGCTGTTAACAATCATTGCGTCCGCTGTTTCTGATTTCTCTTTAACATCTTCAAGATCAATATTCGCATCTGTATATATCGGAGCCATGTGATTAATCTTAACAAGTTCCGGATACGAATAATAGTACGGTTTAGTTAATAGCACCTTGCTTCCACCCGGATTGAGAGATATCCTTCTCAGTGCAAGATCAAGTGCCTCAGAAGCCCCGTTTGTAATCACAATACAATCCTGCTCTACCCCGTGCCCGAACTCACTTTTCACATACTCGCGCAGCCTGCTCTTCAGTTCATCCTCCCCCCCAACATTACCATATTTAAATTTATTGAAATTCAAAAAAACATCGCCGATATCAAACGGTGGCCGCAAATCCGGCTGCCCTGACCCAAACGAGATTATATCTGGCCCTTCTTTGCCAATAAACATCCCCGGAGTAATAATCCTATTAGTAATAGTCATTCAGAGCACCAAATCAGAAAAGATATTATAACATCAGGCGCCCTACATACAGGCCATCGCTTGGGCTAACATTAAGAATCCGCACATTTGTCTGCCAAGCGCCAATGTCATAAAAATAAATAATGGTGCCAAACTATATATAAATTACGGTCATTATTCAATCTGCGCTTAAAAATCATGAAATCTTTAGCTGAATCGAGGTATTTCAAGCTTCCCTTTGCAACAATTGCGTAGAAGAAGGGTACAGGAAATTTCCCCGTGCATTAAATTTCCGTAGATTTTATTGTCGATTCATACTCGATATACAATAAAAAATACACAAATTGCACTGAATTTCCGCAGATTTAATTGCCGGTTCATAATTTATATGCAATTAAAAACAATATAAAACTACCCGCAAATAGATTCATTATGCCCTCGTAGCTCAGTGGATAGAGCACTTGCCTCCTAAGCAAGGGGTCGCGCGTTCGAATCGCGTTGAGGGCGCTCCTATTCCCCCATCATGACTCATCAAAATCTCTTTCTGCTTCTTCCTCTTCAAGTTCCTGACGCATCCTCTCAACATCGCTTCGCTTGTGAGTGTACTTTAAGACAAGCGCAACCAGTATCACAACAATCAAAAACAGAAGAAACAGTGTGGTATTAGTCAAAGGCACATCCTGCACATCATCCAGAACCGAATCAGCAAACACACACTGCACTAAAGAAACAGCTATCATAAATCCGGCAAAAAAATTTACAAACTTCCTCATAAGCACAAATATAGTCATTCTTGTTCATATACCTTTCCCTCAAAC
>CBDUVR010000076.1:0-6847 GCA_965370705.1 uncultured archaeon
GGTGGCATTCCGCCGCCGCCGGACAGTTTGGATGCGCTTATGACGTCGTCGATTCTTAATATCATCTCTGCGGACTCGGCTGCTGAAGATATTGCCTGCGTCTTGATTTTCAGGGGCTCGACTACGCTTTGTTTGAGCATGTCTTCTACTTTGCCTGAGAAGACATTGACTCCGGCATTGATGTTCTTTTTCTCGTGCTGTGCGCGAAGCTCTACAAGGATGTCTATTGGGTCAAGGCCTGCGTTTTCTGCAAGTGTTCGCGGGATGATTTCAAGCGCGTTTGCAAATGCGTTCACTGCAAGCTGTTCCCTGCCGCCTACCTTGTTTGCGTATGCTCTCAGCTCTTTTGCAACTTCTGCTTCCGGTGAGCCGCCGCCTGCGACGAATTTGCCGACTTCAAGAGTTGCTGCAATGCCGCCTACTGCATCTTTCATTGCGCGCTCAACCTCGTCAACAACGTGCTCTGTCCCGCCGCGGACAAGGAGTGATACTGCTTTTGGGTCCTTGCATTCGCGGATGAATGTCATCTCGTCGCCTGCAATTTTTTTCTCTTCTACAAGGCCTGCGTATCCCAGATCAGCTGATTCAAGGTCGTCGAGGTTTGTTACGAGGCGTGCGCCTGTTGCGCGGGCCAGTGCTTCCATGTCGGATTTCTTTACTCTTCGCGCTGCGTATAGTCCTGCTTTTGAAAGGTAGTGCTGTGCAAGGTCGTCGATTCCTTTCTGGCAGAATAGGACTGTTGCGCCGCTTTTTTTAACTTTTTCAACCATCTCTTTCAGGATTTTTTCTTCCTGCTCCACAAATGCCTGCATCTGGCTCGGGTCGGTGATTCTTATCTGCGCATCTGTTTCTGATTCTTTTATTTCAAGTGCTGCATCTATAAGGGCGATTTTTGCGCTTTTGACTGTTTGGGGCATGCCTGAATGGACGCGCTCTTTGTCGATCAGGAGGCCTTTGACCAGTTCTGTCTGGTCTGTTGATGCGCCTGCTTTTTTCTCGATCTTTACGTTGTCAAGGTCGACTGAGATTTTCCCGTTGCTTTCATCTGCAACTGAGACAACTGCGTCAACTGCGATCTTTGCAAGGTAATCTTTTGCTGCTTCTGCGCCTTTGCCGGTCATCGCAGTCATCGCAATCTCCTGGAGCGTCTTTTTGTCTTTTATTGTTACTGATGTTGCTATTTTGTTCAGTATTTCAAGTGCTTTTTCTTTTGCAAGCCTGTACCCGCGTGCAATCATTATCGGGTGAATGTTCTGGTCAAGAAGTATTTCTGATTCTTTTAGCAGGCTTCCTGCGATTACTGTCGCTGTGGTTGTCCCATCGCCTACCTCGTCATCCATTGTTTTTGCGACCTCTACGAGCATCTTGGCTGCCGGGTGCTGAATTTCCATTTCCTCCAGTATGGTCACGCCGTCGTTTGTTATTACAACGTCGCCCAGGCTGTCTGTCAGCATCTTGTCCATGCCTTTTGGGCCCAGTGTTGTTCTTACCGCGTCTGCGACTGCTTTTGCTGCTGCAATGTTTGTGCGCTGCGCGGATTTGCCTGTGTCTCTTAGAGCGCCTTCCGGCAAAATAAAGATAGGCTGTTGTCCTTGTCCGTTCATGTTAATCAATCCTCCTTTTAGTCAATAAACATTCTTCATCTTAAATTTGTGCTTTAAGAACAAATAGTGTGATACTATTAGCATACTCTATTCAGACTTTAATTTTATATAGTTTGTGTTCATGTTATGTAGAAATCGGCGGTTTTGAATAACTGAGAACTTAGGTAATCATTTCTTCAGCATCTGCAGGTAGATTTCTGTTATGAAAGCAATACTAAACAATCTACTTATAGAATTCCCGAGCAGCAGTGTGATAATCGAGACAATGTATAAGTCTGCTTTGGCCTTTACCAGGGAGATGAATGCAGGGATTAGTATAGCATAGGAACCACCAGCATTCAACATCTCAAAGAGAGGGGCCAACGATTGCGATAGAACCATGACAAGCGGTATCCCGAAGAATAAGGTAACAACCAGTGAAAAAAATGAAATTATAAAATACACCCCTATAGCTTCAAACGTGTTTTTTCTTGTGCATGAATAAGATGAAGCCAAACTTTTTGAAATACTGCTTTTTCTAATAATGATATCCGGGATTACAAATATGAAAGCAAGAGTCATCAAAATGGCTACTATAGTTCCAAGAGTGCTAGTTATCATTGAGATAATTCCGCTTATTATGTTTATTAAAAAAGCCAGAGTGATAAATGCACCAAAAACGGTCAGTATGTGGGGTTTTGCCTGTTTAAAACTGCGTATAAGAGTATCATCTTTTTTGTTCCTGTATTGCACATAATTATATATGAGGGTCGGTGTCACTACAGAGCTGAGAATCAGGACCAATACGATGGCTAAAAAGAAGTAACCGAAGGATTCAACGATAAAATCGACTATGCGGGGGTCAGGGATTTTGTTCTGGAATAGACCGCTATCGTAAGATATCTCGACTAAATTGAGTAATGGAGAAAATATCAGAAGCAATGCAAATATCTGGAACAGGAAATAATATGGCAATTTACGTATACTGATAGAGTATTTAAATGACAAAATCGCTGCTTTTCTGAAATCTAGCTTCATGTATTAATATTGGCACATGTTGTATATATAGTTTTTTGGGAAACCTGCCCAATTTGTCTGTCCTGTGTTGAATTTTTCGTGTCTTGGTGCGATATATTCAAATATGTATTTTTATGATTAGTTATTGTGGAAATTATGGATATTGATGCTGCAAGGATTAAAGAGGTTATGGAATATTATCTTCGCCCGGAGATTATTGACAGGATATTTGCTTTGTGTGAGGGGCGCGAGGTTATACCTGTCTTTCGGGGGGCACAGTTCGGCAAGAGACCTGCATCTGCGCAATTTCGGGGCGATATTGAATATCTGGTCCGGAAGGGTGCGACGTCTTTTCATTGTTCTTTGGAGCACTGGAGCAACCCGCTTCTGCTTTCTAATAACATGGGTAAGAAGGAGATGGATGATATCAGGACCGGGTGGGATATTTTCTTTGACATTGATGCAAATGAAGACCTTGAGCATGGAAGGATTGCAGCAGAACTGATGGTTGAAGCACTGGCTGCTCATGGGGTGCATAATGTTTCTTTGAAATTCTCAGGTAGAAGGGGGTTTCATATCGGGGTTTCGTGCAAGTCGCTGCCAGGGACGGTTAATTTTCTGCCGGTTGAGGCGCAGTATCCTCTTTTGCTGCAGAAGATTGCTGATTACCTGCGCGATTATATACGCAAGGGGCTTGTGGATGCGCTGGTTGATTATGATGAATCCCTGAAGAGTAAGATGAATGGTGACCCGTACAGCATACTTGAGGTGGAGCATAACTGGTCTTTCAGGCATTTATTTAGGATGCCTTATTCGTTTAATGAGAAGACGTGGCTTGTGAGCCTGCCTATTGATATTGATAAGCTGGACAGGTTTAAGGTTGAGGATGCAAAGCCAAAGAACGTCCGGGGTGATCTTCTGGGGTTTATGGATGGTTTTAAGGAGAATGAGGCGCTTGATCTGGTTATGGAGGCGCTTGATTATACTTGTGAGGAAGATAAAAAAGAGAGTAAGAGGGATAAAAGGACTGATAAGCTTAGGAGTCACATGAGATCTCGCGGGGCATTTATACGGGATACTAAGGAAAAAGTAGAAAAAGAGGGTGTATTTGTGGAGCAGAGGGCGAGCAAGGTGATTTCAGACCAAACAGAGATTGAAAATCTGGCAAAGGATATTGAAAAACTGAAAACAGATATAAAATATGGAGTTACTGATAAAATTCCTGAAGAGTTTTTTCCGCCGTGCATCAATAATATTTTTAAGGGGCTGAAGGACGGGCGAAAAAGGGCGATATTCATTTTGATTAATTTTCTCAGGAGTGCCGGATGGGAGTGGAAGGAGATTGAGGAAAGATTAATGGAATGGAATGAGAAAAATCCTGAGCCGATTGATGATTCTTATGTCCGAGGGCAGCTGAATTATGCAAAAAAGAGGTCTGAGATTTTTCCGCCGCCTAATTGCGAGAACAAGGGATATTACAAAGACATATTAATTTGCACTCCTGATAATTTATGCCCAAGATTTAAAAATCCTGCAAGTTATGTATTGTTTAGGGCGAAAAGCATGAAGAAGAAGAAAAGGTCATGAAACCCTGTGCGGCCACGGACTAATCCGTGGTATGTTGTTCGGTTTCAAGCCTTTTAAGGTTTCGCACCGCGCACTCAAGTGCGGATTTTCAACCATTAAAAGTGATGTTATGTCTGATATGAAAATTACGAAAAAGATGCCGATTACTGAGGTTGTTGAGAAGTATCCAGAGACGGTTTCTGTATTTGCAGAGCATGGCCTTCATTGCATCGGGTGCATTGCTGCGCGGTTTGAGAATATTGAGCAGGGGGCGGCTGCGCATGGTATTGATGCTGATAAGCTGGTTGCTGAGCTGAATAAGGCTGTT
Organism: uncultured archaeon; assembly: GCA_965370705.1. Classification (GTDB taxonomy): domain Archaea; phylum EX4484-52; class EX4484-52; order EX4484-52; family B79-G9; genus B79-G9. Next base: position 4,495 of record CBDUVR010000076.1, read on the forward strand.
GAAAAAGAGTAAGTATTAATTGTCGTCGTCTTTGATGACGTCTGAGAAAGAGCTCTTGTAGGGCTCGTCTTTTATGTTTACTGATTTTTTCGCGTGTGTTTTTTTCTTTTCTTTATCTTGTTCTTTTGTGTCTGGTTCTTTTTGTTCCTCTGATTGGGGCTGTTCTGTTTTTTGAGTGTCATGTGGGGAGTTATTTTTTTGATTTTCATGTTCTTCTTTAGAAGGAGATTTTTCTTCTTCTTTTTCGGGAGTGCCCAGTGTGTCTGCTTCGTCTTTCTGGTCTTCGGATTTTTCCTGTGAATCGTCTGGCGCTTTCTGTACTTCTGATGGCATCTCTTCTGTTTCTGGCTCCTGTGGCAGCTGTTCTGGTGCCGACTCTGCTGGCGGCGGGTTCCCTTTTTCTGTGGGGAGTTCCGCTGTCGTGGTGCTAATCACTCTCTTTTCTTTTTTGCCTGTGTTTCTTTCGTACTCTTCCTCATCGGGTGGCTCTATGCCTCTCTGTGAAAAGTATTCTTTTAGTTCTTTCTGGGAGGTCAGGTTAAAGTAATCCAGAAATTTTTTGGTTACATGGATGCGGTTTGTGTGGCCTTCGGGCTCAAGGCGGATGAAGCCGCGGGATGCAAGCTCTTTTATATGGTCGTATGCGCGATTGCCTCTTGTCTCAATGACAAAGCTTTGCCTGACCGGGTTGTGGTATGCTATCAGGGAAAGGGTTTGCAGGGTCGCTTTCGAGAAGTCCTTTTCAGGTGCAAGATGCTCTACGTGTGTCTTGTACTCATCTTTTATGTGAAGCTCAAAGTAGCCGTCTCTCTCCCGGACACAGAGACCGTGGTTCTCATATTCTTTTTCCATTTCCTTAAGCAGTTTTTTTATCTGCGGTTTCGGGACGCCTACAACATGATAGAGTTCCGCCAGGGTCATCGGGCGCGCAGCGATAAATAGGGCTGCCTCGATTATTTTTTTTTTGTCCCTCATATTATCACAAGTTTGTGTGCCGGTTTTCAGTAACGCAGGCTGTGTTTCCGCTCAAGTTTTGTAAGCCGCGCCATAAGCCTGCGCTCTTCAGTGTCAGCCAGGCATCCCGGGAACCTGTTTGCCTTGTCAAGAATAAAGCGCAGCCTTCCGACTTCTTTTAAATCTTCATCTTTTCCCATGATGCATGTCTCTCTTTCTAATTCCATTTTTCCACCAACTTTATGTGTATTTCTCCAAACATTTGCGGCTGCTCACATATTATGCGACCCTGGTTGGATAAGTGCAGCAGCGAGTTGAATTTCTTTATTTTTTCTTCGCGTGTCGGCTGGATTCCAAGTAACTGGCCGAAATTAACGATGTTATTTGTCTCTAAGAATTTATTAATGTTGCCAAAGAGTTCTTCAATGCTTTTGGATATGTCTTCGCCTCTCAGGTCTATCTGGAAGAGGCCGCGCGATTGGCGGCGGTTTTTTATGACCATTGCTTTTCCGAGTGCATCGACCAGCTCGTCTATGCAGATAGATCTTTTTGGCTGGCGCCGGAGCGGTATCTGGATGGGAGGTATGACGATGGGATTTGTGGAGTCTTCATTATAGGGCAGTTGGGTGTATTCGAGGTCATCCTCTATGAGGCCCATGTCTTCGGTCACCTCTTCTTCGACGCATTTTAATGTGTCTGATTTTAAGCGGTATATTATTGCTGCTGCAAGGAGTATTTTCGAGGGGATTCGAAGGTCAAGTTCGTGCATTTTTTTTATGTGGTGCGTGAATCTTTGGTTTAATTTGATGAGGTCAATGTCCCAGGGATTCATATCGTGCGTCAGGGCGGTGATGACCTCCTGCCACTCTCCGTTGTGAATCAGCTCTACTATGTCTTCGTCTGTTCTAATTATGTTGTCATCTTCCGGATTTTCATTGATTGCTTCCATAGAGTTCAGCGCTTTCAGAATTGTTTTGTTCGATACTTGAAGTTACCAGGTATTTATATCTACGGTCAGGGTTGCTTGCCGATAGAAATTATGTTCTGCTGAAGAGAATGTGGTATATTTATTTTTTTCCTATCCACCAGATCATTTTCTTGCCAAGACCAACTTCTGCTTTTTCCAGTTTGCCGTTGATTTTGCCTTCTGATTTGAGTTTATAGCAGTGAATGTTTGCTGTAGACCAAGAAATTTTTGCTCGTTTTGCTATCTCATATGTAGAAAGTGGCTGTCCTGATGTTTTTAGTATCTTTTGTGTTATCGTATCAACTGATATATTTTCATTTCTCATTGTTTCATCCCCCTTAAATCTCTCCCTGTATATCTCGATATATACTTGTATGTATGTAGTTAGTTGGTGCCTTTTAGTATATAAAGGTTTTGGTGATTGAGAATATA
>CBDUVR010000077.1:0-6802 GCA_965370705.1 uncultured archaeon
GCCGCGACGAGGAATGAGAGCATGATGATTATCATGCTGATTTTTATGAATCTTTGGGATTCCATTGCGTATTTTGTGTTTATTAGGATTCTCAGGCCGGCGTAGGCCAGTATTATGTCTGCTATGCTTATTGTGTAGAGGTAATTCTGGTAGTTCTGGCCAAGTATGGTGGTTGGTGTTATGCTTATGAATATTGCTGCGATGAGGAAGGATGCTGATATTATGGCTGCTGTTTTGTCACTGTAGTATGTCGCCAGTGTGATTCTTTTGAATTTTTTGCCGTTCTGCTCGTCTATGCTGTGGGCTATTTTTCTTGCGGCGCTTGTCAGGGCAATGAGGGTTGCCAGTATTAGTATTAGTTTTGTTATTGCTGTGTTCTGTGGGTTTATGGATAGTCCGCCAAAGAGGATTATGGATCCGTTGAAATATCCTAAATATATGTCTGATAATGGTGATTTTTCTTTGTAGCGGCTGTAGATTATGATGATTGTTGTGTTGATTATTATTATTGCTGTGCAGAGAGGGTTCAGAAAATAATGGGACAAGGCGAGGCTTATTGTGAACAGGAGGGCTGCAAGAGGTATTACTGTTTCTTTTTGTATTTGTTCTTCTGCCAGCGGCCGTTTTAGTTTCCTTGTTCTGTCTTGCTCTATGTCAAAGTAGTCGTTTATTATTATGAGGGATATGAGTGAAATTAGAGCAGTGAGGATTGTGATTGCAGTGTGTGCGATTTGGGGCAGTCCTCCTGTGGCTATTATCAGGCTTGCGATTATCAGGATGAGAACTTTTGCCATCGGATAAATCCTAATGAAGCCTGCATATCTTTTCATGCTGTCGCCTGTGAAATAGGGTTTATTTCGTGCCTGCTTTGATTTGCTTGCTTTTTGATCTCAGGCTTTTTGAGCCGCATTTTCTGCATTTGGTTTTTTCAGGTTTGGTTGTTCTTATTTTTGCGTTGCATTTCATGCATATTTTTACGTTTGAAAAGGTTCTTATCATTGCTGCCGAGTCTTTTGCTTTTGCCATTTTTTTCACCTGTTGTTATAAAGTGTTATTTATCTTTGATTAGTTTTAAATAGATTGTGTTGATGCTTAGTTTATATGTATTTTTCCCAGTTGATTTTGCCCGGGAGATGCTCTTTTTTTGATTTTTGGTCTTTTGTTATGTTCGTTATTGTGTCTCTTGTGGTTTCTTTTGTGCTTTTTGTTGTGTCTATTTCGAATACGTTTTTGTTCTGGTTTACTGCTTCCTGTAGGATTATGTCGAGTGCTTCTGATTCGATGTTCTCGTCTATCTTTTTTTTGGGCCAGCGCCTTCTTTTGAGGCGGGCTCTCAGGGTGTCCGGGTTTGTGCGAAGGATTATTGCGATGTCGCCTGCGCAGTAGTGGGCGAGGTGGCCTTCTATTATTGTGTTGTCCGGTATTTCGATTGATTTTTTTCTTAGCTTTTTCTCGTCTATTATTAACGCTTTTCGGTTGGTGTCAATTCCAGTTATCAGGTTGTTGTCTTTTGCGTATTTGTTTATGTTGATTAGTTTATAGTTGAGTTTTTTTGCAAGTATTTTTGATACCTGTGTTTTTCCGGTTCCGGGGGTGCCGCTGACGGTTATTTTCATGGAGGTCATCTGTGTTGTTGTTTGATTTTTGTTTTTTGTGTTAGTTTGTGGCTCCGGTTATGAGGTTTTTTAAGTTTTCGCCTATTTGTGCTATGATTGGCAGTATGTTGTTCTGGGTGTTTGTGCTTGTTGTGCTCAGGAGGATTATGACTGCGAGGGCGGTTATGAGTGCTACTACGATTGTGATTATTATCCATATTGATTGTTCCATTCCTTTTTTTATCTGCTTCACCCAGTTATTTTCTTTAGCAGGCTTTTTATGAATGATATGATTTTTTCTGTTATGCTTTGTTCTTTTATTGTTATTGTGGTGCTTGTGGTGTGTCTGCTGCCTCCAATGTCTGTGTATTTGATTGTTGCTGTGTGGGTTCCTGTTGGCAGTTTGAAGTCAAGTGAGGATTTTTTTTGCGGCTCTGTTATTTTTTTTGTGATTTTGTTGAGAGTGATTGTTATTTCTTTTGCTGTGTCTTTTTTTGTTTCGATGCTTAAGGTTGCGGTGTTTTTGTCGTAGTCGTATCCTGTGGTTATTTCTATTTCCGGTTTTTCGTATATGCGGATGGTTCTTGTTGTTTTTGAGTCTGTGTTTGGGCCCGTCAGGTGGAATGATATTTTTTTGTCGCCGATGGTGGATGATGATATTATTGTTTTGATGTCTTTTTCTTTTTCTATTTTTGTTGAGGTTATGTCGTTGCTTCCTTCAAAAGTTGTTGTGAGTTTTATGGTTTTCGGGGTGTTCTGGTTGTTTTTGATGTGGGTGGTTATTTGTATTTCTTCGTTTGTTTTTGCGTATTTAGGTATGTCTATTTCGTCTATGTAGATGTCTCCTGTTTCACCTACTGTGTATTTTAGTGTTTTTACCTGACCGGCTGATGAGTATACAAGTATTTCGTGTTCGCCGGGTTGTTCGGGGGTGAATGTGTGCGTGAGTGTTGAGGTTTTACCGGGGCTCAAAGTGAGTGTTTTTTCTGTGTGGTCGCTGCCTGATATTATGCCGATTGTTACGGGGTGTGTCCCCTGCGTTTTTTCTATATCTATTTTTAGTGTCTGTTTTTCTCCGAGGATGAGGTCTGGCTTGTCTATTTTTGCGTCAAGGAGGATTTTGTCTGGTTTTTGGCTTGTGAGTGTGTTTATTGTCATGTTGATTGATCTTATGCTCAGGAGGCGCGAGTTGAGTGTCAGTGGGCATATGTATTCTGTGTTTTTTTTGAGTGTGTCGCTTACTTTTGTTTTCCAGTATATTATTTTTTCTTTTCCGGGTTCGAGGATGACGCTTTTTTCTTTGTTTTTTATTTCTACTATTGGTGTTGAGCTGATGCATGGCTCGAGGTCGAGTCTGATTACTTTGTATTCTTTGGGTGTGAATCTCAGGAGCACTACTGCTTCTTCACCTGCCTCGAGTTTGTCTGAGCTTTTTTTAAGTTCATAGTCTTTTTCTCTTTCTTTTTCTTTGATGTCAAGTATTTCTATTTCGGTCTCGTCTTCTGCCCAGGTCATGTCGCCGATTTTTGTGCCGTAGACTTTGACTTCGTTTTTTACTATGTTGTCTTCTGTTGTTGAGAACTGGATGTGGGTTGCGTCGAGGTTGCCGACTTCGTTCCATGTGGGGTCGACGGGTATCCACCTGCCGATGTATACGTCTGCAAAGGCGTGTTTTTCCCAGCCGTCTTTGCCGTAGGCATAGCCTGAGATATAGCGCGCGGGGTAGCCGGCTGCCCGTGCGAGGGCTATGAAGAGGCTTGAGAATTCGTCGCATGTTCCTATTTTGTTTTCGAGGGTCCATAGGGCGTCTTTTGTTTCGGTTCCGAGGCTTAGTTTGTATTCTATGTTCTCGTGGACCCATGTGGCTAGTTTTGCAATGCGCTCAAAGTCGGTTTTTGAGTCTTTTGTGAGCTGTTTTGCGAGCGCGGTTATTTTCAGGTTAGTGCTTTGGATATTTTTTGTTGGCTTCAGGTAGATTTTGATGCTATCGGGTATTGTGTAGGTTTCGGGGATATGGAGGGTGATGCGCTCTTTGATTGTGACTATGCTTTCTGCGCTGTATGTGACTATGTTTGGCGGGTTTTCTTTTTTTATTGTGAGTATGTTGTTTTTGAGTTCGTCTTCTGTGTATTTTTCGTCTGTTATGACAAACTGGTTTGAGTTGTCATTTGGTAGTGTGAGGTTGATTTTTATCCATTCGAGTTTCCCGTCTGTGATGATGATTTTGCCGTGCTGGGTTATTTTTACTTTTAGTTCGCCGATGTTTGCAGGGTCTTTTATTTCCTGTGTGATTGAGAGGGCGGGCTGGATCAGAAGGAGGGTTGTTATCAGGATTGATAGTATGATGAATTTTGTTGTTTTTTTGGAAACTGGGTTCATAGGGTTTACTTTGGGCGCAGGGGGTTAATATAATTTTGGTGGGGTGTTTCTTGAGTGTGTTCCGGGCACTGTCGATGTTCCTATTTCAAAATGGTGAAAATGAAAAGGTTTATAAATGTTATTTACAAAGTGTGGCGCAGACTGTTTGATGGAATTGGTTATATGGCACAAAAGACATATACTGTTGCGGTGATTCCCGGGGATGGAATTGGTCCTGAAATAACACCTGAAGCTATTAAAGTTCTTAATGCTGTTGGTGAGATAAGAGGTTATACTTTTGATTATCGACCTGCTGATATGGGGGGAGTTGCATATTATAAGGCAACCAGAGGCATGAGTTCTGGTGAGATAATGAGTATTGATGGATGGACTGATGAGGAGAAGACAAGGTTGACCTTGCCTCAGGAAACGTTAGATATAATGGATAGGGCACGCGATGAGGGAGGTGCGGTTTTATTTGGCTCTGTTGGCGGGACTGATTTACCGAAAAGAGTTGCAGAGCTTGCACTCCTTGCGATGAGAAAAAGATATGGTGTTGTCAATAACAGGCCTCTTATTATTGATCCTATACTTGCCCATAATTCTATTTTGTTCAGAGAACCTGTTGAAGTTCCGGGATTTGAGGTAATTAGTCCTGAAGAGTCTTTGTATAATGGGGAGTACGGCAGAAGTGCGGATGATTCTTATCATTGGACAAGGAAGCGAGTCACAAGAGAAAAACTTGAAAAGACTGTAGAAGATGCATTCGGGAAGGCTATGGATGCTGATAAACAAATTCTGTGTGCTTCGAAATATAATGTTCTTGTTTCTGAGAAAATGCTTAGTGGTGTATTTGAACAGTTTGCAAAAGAGTATAAAGGAGAAGTTCGTTTAAATTCATATTCTGGTGATGGGCAATTAATAATTGATAATGCATGCATGCAGATAGCTTCCAACCCTGAAGGATATGGAGATACAATTGTTGTTGTTGACGCAATGTTTGGTGATTTATTACAGTCGATTGTTAATGTGGTTAGTGGAGATGAACCTGTAGATCAGGAGGCTCTGGAGGATATAAAAGAAAATGGAATTTACAGGCCTTTCATCAGGGAGCTTTGCGGGGGTCTATATTTCGGGGACCGGAATACAACACCAGACTATGCTTATGATACTTTGTATTATGACAAAAAAACGATTAAGAATTTGGCAGCAGTTGCAAGAAAGGTTGGTTCTCAATTGGGTCTTGAAACTGTAGACTCGCTGGAGATTAGCGGGGTACCTACTTTTGCGTATTGGGCAAAAATAATGGACGAAGATGCTGAAGAATATGGTTATTCTGTGAGGCATCTGGATGTCAAAGATGGTGTTATAGCATTGCTAAGAGACCCTTCCTCGCTTGGTGTTGTTGCGGCGAGCAATATGATAGGAGATGTTTACACTGATTTGGGTGCAGCAGTTGCCGGAAAGTCGCTGGGGCTTATGCCGTCATCAGCAGTCAATGCAGACGGGTTTGGGATCTATGAACAGATTGCAGGTACTGCTCCAAACATTGCAGGGAAAAATGTTGCTAATCCTATAGCAGAAATACGTAGTGCGGCAATGATGCTTGAAGATTTTGGGGATAAAAAGGGAGCGGATATGATTTATGATGCTATAACCAGAGCATTAAAAGTAGCGAGAACAGAGGATATCTGGGAAAAAGGTTATGGGCGAGTGTCAACACAAGATATGGGCGACTTAATTGTCAGGTACATAAGAGAGGCTGCGTAAAATGTCTGAAAGAACTCTTTATGATAAGGTTTGGGAAATACATACGGTAGGAGAATTACCTACGGGACAAACGCAGATATATGTAGACAGGCACTTCATGCATGAAGTTACGAGCCCGCAGGCATTTGATATGGTGAGGGAAGGTGGATATACTGTAAAACACCCCGAACTTACGTTTGCAGTGATTGATCATGTTGTTCCGACTGATGGCAGTTCAAGACCTTTTGAAGATGAGCAGGCAGAGTTGATGGCAAAGACGTTGGAAGATAATGTTAAGGAATATGGTATAACTTATTTTGGTATAGGATCAAAGGAGCATGGTATCTGTCATGTTGTGTTTCCTGAACAGGGGTTGATACGGCCTGGCCAGCTTGTTGTTTGCGGCGATAGCCACACATGTACTTATGGTGCTTTTGGGGTTGCTTTTGGCATAGGGACAACGCAAGTAGGCCATGTTCTTGTAACGCAGACTTTGGCAATGGATAAGCTGAAAGTGAGGAGAGTAAATTGTGACGGCAAATTGCAGGATGCTGTTACTGCCAAAGATCTGGCTCTTTATATTATTAAGGAATTGGGTGTTGAAGGAGGAGTTGGGTTTGCTTACGAGTTTGGCGGTGACGTTATTGATAGAATGAGCATGGAAGGGAGAATGACTGTCTGCAATATGGCTGCTGTTGAGGCTGGTGCACGTTCTGGTTATGTGAATCCTGATCAGACAACCTTTGATTATCTTAGAGGCAAACCATTTGCACCGAAAGAGGATTTTGAAGAAGCAGAAAAGTACTGGAAATCCGTTGCGTCTGATGATGATGCACTGTATGACAGTGTTGTGAATGTTGGTGTACCTAAAGAGCCAATGGTTACATGGGGTGTAAATCCCGGGCAGGCAATCGGTATTAGTGAGGAGGTACCTGCTTTAGACTGTTTTTCCGGGAAGCAAAGAGATGAAGCAGAAGATGCGTTAAAGTATATGGGATTGGAACCTGGAGAACTACTATATGGGACTCCGGTTGATGTTGTGTTTATCGGTTCCTGCACTAATGGAAGACTTAGTGATTTGGAGGCTGCTGCAAAAATTC
>CBDUVR010000078.1:0-6775 GCA_965370705.1 uncultured archaeon
AAACTAAGCGTACACCCCATATATCAGGCAGAAATCATTGAAAACATAAAGTAATTAATTATATATAGTCTAACAATCCAAATAATACCCTGTATAATTCTAAGAAGGCGATAATTTATGACCAAAAAAGCAAAAGGCGTACCATCGGGAGAAAACATAAAGAAAATACCCAAACCCACGAAAAAAGCAGGCAAACAGGCGCAGCCCAAAGAAGAACAAAAAAAAGGCGCACCCCACCAGATGTCGCCTGAGCAAAAAAAAGAGCAGGAAAAAAGATTCAAGATAGCCCAAAAATTCACAAAAAGCCTCATAGAGAAATTCAAGCGCAGCGTAAAAGCAGTGGTAGTCTACGGCTCAACAGCCACAGGGAAGCATAAGAAAACATCAGATATAGACATATTCGTAATCATGGACGACACAAAAATCGAGCAGGAGATACCCCAGGAAGTCAAAGACCGGATATGGAACGAGATGCTGAAAATCGCAAAAGACACAGACAAAAACATAACTCTCCAGGCATTCATGTTCATAACAGAATTCTGGGAAAACCTGAGGACAGCAGAACCGGTCCTCATCGCAATCCTGCGCTCAGGTGTCCCTGTATTTGACGTCGGCATCTTCATGCCGGCTAAAAGAATGCTCCAGCGCGGCAAGATCCCGACAACCCAGGAAGCGGTCCAGAAAAAAATATCAGCAGCGCCCCAGTTCGTTGACTACGCAGAATCAAGAGTGAAATCCACAGGCCACTACCTTGAGCAGGCAATGGCAACAGCAGGGAACGCGGCACTCATGTACATCGGCCGCATGCCGCAGAACAAGGAAGATGTCCCGGGCGCACTCGACGAATCTTTCGTAAAAGAAAACCTTCTTGAAGACCGCTACGTAAAAGACGCAGAGACCATCCGCAAATTCGCAAAAGACATAGAGCACAAAACAGGAAATGATCTTGAAGGGATAGGCGCTGAGGCTGACAAATACATCAAGCTCACAAAAGACTTCGTAAAAAGAATGCATGACCTGATCAGGGAGCTCGAGCAGAGGCGAAAATCAAACATACTGATGAAAACATACAAGACATTCCTGAAAGCAAACGTAGGCGCGCTAAAATACATCGGGGTAAGGCCCCCGGAATCCCTGAAAGACCTCCCCATGGTCATGCAGAATAAGTTCCCTGACCTGAAAGACGCCTACACAGACCTCTTCACAGGCCTAACAAAAAATCTTTCCCTGATAAAAAAAGGCAAAGCAAAAGCAGTGCCAGAGCGCGACATCTACCAGTTGAGAGAGCAGACAAAGACGTTCGTAATCCAGCTCGGCAAGAAACTAAAAGAACTGAAAGACAAAGGCGAGATAACCCCGCCAAAAGACATGGGCGCAGACGGCCACCCAACGCTGAACCCGCCTAGCAACCCCGAAAAAAAAGAATAATATCAGGGCAACCACCAGTAGGGTAATTAAGAGAATGTTGACGTTATCTTTGATCCGCTTTAATGGTGCTGTGATGTATTTTGATCATAAATACTAAGCAGATGTATTGACTTCGTTTATCAAGTTAGATAGTTGGTTTAATTGTTCCTGAATCCATCCGCTTTCTTCTTCATGGCTTTCGGATGTGTGCCATATCGCTTCCAAGCAAGTACCCAGAGTAGCGCGATAATTTATGCCATTCTGCATAAATGTCTGGTATAAATACGGATACCCTTCCGGGTCACAATCGCCTGAATTTTTTAGATTGCTTATGTGCCATCCATCAAGTGTCTTAGATATCTCTATCACATGCTTGATACTTTTTGAACTTATATTCAACTGCATAGGATCACATCAATCTAATTATATATATATACATCTGCCTTAACTTACCACATTACAGAAGTAATCAGCTATAGGTTATATCTTTGTATGTGCAACAATAAATAGTTATATATTGTCGAATGGTCAGATTCATTTATAAAGCTATCCCACGTATCTATTAAGTGGTATAGAGAGATTCTAATTCTAGGTTTAGATAAGATGGGAATAACTCATATAACTAGTGAAAAATAAGGTGAAAAAAATGAGCTTCAACGACAGAGGTCCAAGGAACTTTGGTGGTCCAAGAGAGATGCACAAAGCAACCTGCGCTGACTGTGGGAAAGAAACGGAAGTACCGTTCAAGCCGACAGAAGGCAGACCTGTTTACTGCAGAGACTGTTATCAGAACCACAGGAAATTCTAGATTGAGAGTCTGTAGTCAAATCATCAGTGCGGATTTACGATATATTTTAGTTTTTTATGATGAATCCGCGCCATTTTTTCTTAATATTTTTTTTCTCTACGGAATATTTTCCTTTTTTGTCTGATATTACAGAAAATCGCTAAGCGAAGACACCATAATATCCTATATAGAAAAAACAAAAACACTCTTTCAAAAGCTAAAAGAAATCACAGAAAAAAAACTAGACAATAAACTATAAAAAGTCCAGAAAACACAAAAATAGTATGTCTTCAGTCTGCTTCTATTTTCAGGTACATCAGCCCCGCCGCCTAAAACCAGGCCACATCATAGACACAAAAAACTGCAAAACACCAGAAGAACTCGAGCAGGCGATCTTCGACGACAAAAAAAACAGGGAAGTACTAAAAAAAGTATCAGAAAAATGCTACTACCCAGCAAACCAGACAATGCTCGACCAGATTGACCTCTACAAGAGCCAGAAAAAAAAATTCAAAATATCCTACTCACTCCCCGGCCTCTTCATAGAGTCGATGGAGCGCTTCGACAAAAACGTACTCGAAACCTTCGTCCAGCTCGCAAAAACCGGCTGCGTGGAATTTCTCAATGAAACATACTACCACTCGCTCTCCGCCTTCTGGGGAAAAAACACAGACCGCCCTGAATTCACAGAACAGGCAAAACTAAACCACGAGAAAATAAAAGAAATATTAGGCATCGAGCCAAAAGTCTTCAGGAACACAGAACTCCTCTACAATGACCAGATAGCAAGAACCGTAGAAAAAATGGGCTACATCGGGATGCTTGCAGAAGGGATCGAATGGATACTTGAGGGCTGGAAATCGCCGGAACACATATATCACCCACCTAATTCAAACCTCGCGATACTCCTGAGGCACTACTCCCTAAGCGATGACATGTCATACAGGTTCTCAGCAAGATGGTTCGAGCACTGGCCTATAACAGCTGAAAAATACTCAAGCTGGCTAGCAGCATGCCAGGGAGAGACTATCAACCTTTTCATGGACTACGAGACATTCGGGGAGCACCAGTGGCAGGACACCGGCATATTCAATTTCCTCAGGCAACTGCCATACGAGATACTCAAATGGGACCATGTCGAATTCCTCACACCCTCAGAAACAATACAAAAATACCCCATAAGAGGCACAATATCAGTAGACGAATTCAGCACAATTTCATGGGCAGATATGGAGCGCGATACATCCGCATGGCTTGGCAACAACATGCAGCGCCTTGTTTTCAGCGAACTTGAAAGAGTCGGTCACATCGTAAAACAAACAAACAATCAGCACCTTCTGAACATCTGGCGCTCCCTCCAGACATCCGACCACCTCTACTACTGCTGCACAAAATACTGGGCTGACGGCGACGTACACAAATACTTCAGCCCCTACGACACCCCCCAGCAGTCATTCGAAGGGCTTATAAAAGCGCTCGCGCAGCTTGAAATGGTAGCAAGAAAAATGCTGTCTGAGAGCAGCCAAAACGCGCAACAGGAAAAAATAATCGAAAAAGAAAAACACACAATAAGATACGAGCAATCTCAAAGAATATAGAAGCCTATTCAATAACGATTCTGTTTCTTGTGCCCAGCTTGTCGCCTGCGCGCCTGAAAGCCTCTTTTGCAGCATCAATATCTTCTGCATTAACACCCACACTCAAAACAGGCTGCCCCTTCTTCACACGTGCTGCAGTGCTCGACGGCTTCCCGAAAGGATGGCTCATCCCCTGGTAGAAACGGTCAGCCTGCGCAATAGCAGCCTGCGCATGCTCACGCAATACATTATGCGGGAAAACACGGACCTTCATGCAATAACTCTTCTCTTCCACTTTCTTTTTAATATAAGCATTAGCAGCAACACGGCACGCCTCAAGAGCATTATGCCTTAACTGCGCATCCTTGTCAAGCACAAGATACACAGTATGCCGAAACTCTCCCTTGGTGTTACCCATATCAAAATTATTCAGCTTCCTGCCGGGCACACCCTTGATATACGACTTGCGATGCACCTTGACAGCCCTTCGGGTATAAGGCCTCTTGAAATCCTTGTAAATTCTTGCAGGTCTCAATCCCATAACAATCACTATCTATATAAAGAATACCAGATTATTTCAACATCAACCTTTAAAAAGTTATTTGTCAGGGAAAAACTCAACGCAATATCCTAAAATCAACATACTCTTCCTTGATATCCGCGGGCGCAGCCAAAGAAACCTCAACATCATCAACCCTTGATGCAGGCGGGCCCTTTTTAAGCTCATTCAAAAATGAATCGACTCCAGCCTCATCTCCGCAGGCAAAAGCCTCAACTCTCCCGTCAGAAAGATTCTTCACCCACCCCTTGACACCGTAATCATCAGCCGAGCGCTTAGTAAACGCCCTGAAAAACACACCCTGCACTCGCCCACTCACAAAAACATGCGCATACTTCATAACACTCCTCCCTCCGAAAACAGATGCTCAATCTCCTTTTTCACTCATATTCCTCCTCCACAATATCCTTTATCCTCTTCGCCTTCTCCCCCCCAATCCCCTCAACTTTCTGCAGGCGCTCCTCATCCGCGCACACAACTCTCTTCACACTCCCAAGCTCAGACAAAAGCCTTTTGGCAAGAAGAGCATTCACCCCCGGGAGCATCCCGACAATCCCCTCCTGCATATCAGACATCGTCTGCGCCTTCCTCTCGCCCCTGACCTGCACCATGCGGCTCTTCTCATCCTGCTCGCGCCTTGCAAGGCCAACAATAAGCTCCGCAGTCTCACGGGGCGTCTTTGTCCAGAGAATAGGTATCCGAAAATCAACTGATATTGAGTTAATAGCCCCGTTAATGGCATTCGGGTGAATATTCCTCTGCCCGAAAAGATTACTGCCCTCCAAAACAACCACCGGCCTCTCAAAATTGCTGGCAAGCGCCTTCATCTGGCTGAACAGTCTCCCGTCAATAATCGACTGCAAAAAATCCTCAAACCTTTTCCTCTCGATGCAGAGCCTGTCACTCAAAAGAAAATCCCCAACCTCAAGCTGGGAAGTGCGCAGCTCAAACCCATCACACTCAAGCTCCTTCAACTCCCGCAGAAGCTTCCTCTCCCGCGTATCAGTATACACAACCACCGGCTCCTTTCCGGAATACCTGTCAAGCGACTCCTGCTTCTTTATCTTCAGATCAGCACCTTTCTTAGAAACAGTAACAGCATCAGTATTAAACCCATCTTTCATGGTCTTGAGCACAGACTTCATCTTGCGCTCCTTATGCCTCGAGGACCAGTAATACACCTCATCAATCGTCCCCTTCGCAATCAAAATACAGACCTCTCCTTCTTTCATCCTGCCGGTCCTTCCGCGGCGCTGTATGGACCTGATTTCTGACGGAATCGGCTCATAAAACACAACAAGGTCCACCTTCGGGATATCAAGTCCTTCCTCAGCCACAGATGTCGCAACAAGGCAATTATACTCACCCTCCCTGAACTTATCAAGAATCTCGATCTGCTTCTTCTGCGAAAGACCCTTGCGCTGCCCGATAAATGCAAGAGGCAGCACATTGTCAGATGCAACATAATTCCTGATTTCATCAACAGTCTTCACATACTGCGTAAACACTATCGCTTTTTTGCCTTTATCAAGCCTGCTCTCAAGTATCCTCTTGAGCTCGTCCATCTTCGGATGTATGATATTCTCCTCAATAATAAAGTTGATAATATTCTCAGCCATCCTGAAATTCTCATCAGAAAGTATAACACGAACTGCCTTCGTCTTCTGGTCGCTTTTCATCTTCTCAATATACTCCACAACCTGTTTCGGCCCCTGGCTCTGCAGAAGCTCAATCGCATGATTTATCTTGATGCACTGGGCAACAACAGACATTGCACTATACAAAAACGTATCCCTGGTCTTTGCGGCCTGGGCAGCAACCTGCTTCTGCACATCAAGAAGAATCTTCTTTGACACTTTTTTTGAAGTTATGAGATGCATCTTCTGAAGATGCTCAAGACGGTCATTAAGCGCAGCCTCAAGATATTTTCTTGCCCTGACATACTCATTCGGCAGCTCCACGTAAACCCATTTTATATTGATCGGCTTTACATACTTCTTCACATCCCAGTCCGCCTCAGTCCTGATTTCAACATTTTCAATAAACAGGTTCCCGCAAATGAGGCCTATTTTCTCTTTTGTGCCTCCCGGCGACGCTGTAAGCCCAAGAAGCAGGGGATTCTTCGACATTTCCATATACTTTCTTGCAATATATGTATACGCATAATCCCCGGACGCCCGGTGAGCCTCATCAAAGCACACCAGCGAAAAATCCGAAAGATTCAGCCTGTTGGCAACAAGGTCATTTTCCACAACCTGGGGCGTCGAAAAAAACATCTGGTGACTTCTCCACAATTCCGCCCGAACGTCGGGCGCATCCTTGCCGGTTATCGTAACAAACTTATCCTCATCCACAAGCATGACATCCTTAAAAGAATCCACATGCTGGCTGACAAGCGGCTTAGTAGGCGCAAGAATAAGAATCTTCGAATCAGGATGCTTCGCC
>CBDUVR010000079.1:0-6711 GCA_965370705.1 uncultured archaeon
GATGTCAATCTATCCGGGTGAATCTATGATTCGCTGGATCCTAAAAATCGTAGATTTTTAAGGATATGGAAACGCCATTATTTTCAACGAAGTTGAAAAGCTTACCATCCATTCATATAGCCAATATGGGATGAGTCCAAAAAGTTATGGCGTTTACTATATATTCAAACTTCAAAACCTGTACAAATAAATAATTTCCCTTTTATAATAAGACAATCATGGGCTGGTGGCTCAGTTGGAAGAGTACTGCCTTGGCATGGCAGAGGCCGCGGGTTCGAATCCACACCGAAGATTTTGTGGCGAAAACCCCGCCCAGTCCATTCTGCCAGTTTTATTGGCAAGTTGACGATACGCAGATAGATATTTAAATTCTTGGTTCTATTTATTGCGTATTGTATCCTACATAGTATGGATCTTAATATTCGTAACCAATTGTTTCGGGGCGGGTTGAGATTAATTTACTTGTGCGCGGCCAACAACTGAACATTTTTTCTTTAATTTCTATTCTTTTACCCGGGGGTGTACTATAATGAGTGAAGAAGATGTATACGAAACTGATGAATATGATGAGGAAGACGACGATGATGGCGATGAAGATGGTGAAGATGAATTCTGAGTTTTTTTTTGATTGCATATAAAGTATATACAAGCAATCAAAAAGCTTGAAATGCACCAATTACACATAAATTTCATGATTTTTGAATCTTCTGTTTGAATGGAGAAATCCATTCAACTTTTTTATTCTTTTTCTAAGCAGCCACGATGAGTACCGGCAGAATAAATACTAATGCTTCCCCAGCGAAACCGGAAAATACGGGCACGAGCAAGTTGTCATCCAGCTTGCTGCACAGTGTTTCCATCATTGTTGCTACGAAAGACATTGTGATCAGAATAATCCAGTACATTGGTGTGATATTTCCAATGAATAATGTAAGATAAATGATTCCTATCAGAATGTCTGCGGCGAATTCTGCAAATACGCCCTCAATTGCCTTGTTTTTCAGTCCGGGTATGAAATGTTTGCCGTAGATTCTTCCAAAAATTGCAGCGGCGGCATCACCAACTAAGGTCATCAGTATGGCAAGGAGCGCAACCTCCTTTGAAAACACAGAGATCACGATAATGGCGCCGATGCCAAGAAAGACATGCCCTCCCAATGTTTTTTCCTCTTTCTGCCTGAACAGCACCTGAACCAGGGGTATCTTCTTTCCCCATTCAATCCTGAAGTACTCAATCTCAAGAGCTATAATGAGCGCTATGGTCAAAACAAGCAGTGCAATGCCTTTACCAAAAAATTCGTATATTAAAACAATATATATGGCATTAAGATGAATCAATTTTCTGATAATTTCAGTGCTGAATGAATATTTCTCTCTTTTAGCTGAACTCATAAACAAATTATGTTCAGGAACCGTTAAATAATTGGTGGTTTTAAAAACTTATTCTGTAAATATAGTCTATGGACAAAATATCATTGGGGTGCAAAACCCTTGATGATCTTCTGGGCGGCGGGGTTGAAACAGGGATTATCACGAATTTCTATGGCACTGCAGGCTCAGGCAAGACAAATATCTCAATCCAGTGCGCAGTATCCTGCCTGAAAACAGGCAGGAAGGTGATATATATAGATGCTGAGGGGGGGTTTTCAATAGAGCGCTTCATTCAGATGCACGGCAAAAAAGATCTTGAGAGACTGATACTTTCTGAGCCAAAAACATTCTGGGACCAGGAAAGAATGGTTGGAGACCTCCAGAAAGAACTTGAAAATGACAAAGACATCGGATTAATAATTGTGGATTCTATTGTGGCTCTTTACCGCCTCGAGCTGCACAAAGAAAAAATACAGGAAGTTAACCGCCTGTTGAGCAAACAGTTTGCTTTGCTTTCAAAGCTTGCAAGGGAAAATAAAATACCTGTAATCGTAACGAACCAGGTTTACGTGGATTTTGATACAGATGAGCTTGAACTTGTTGGACGCGATATTCCTAAATATTTTTCGAAATGCCTTGTATTTTTAGAAAAAACAGGAAACAACAGACGGAAAGCAATACTGAAAAAACACCGCTCAAGGCCTGAGGGACTGAGTGCGGAATTTGATATCAGAAACGAGGGGCTTTTTGATGCGGGGAGGAAATTCGGCATATTTTAGGTTTTCGAAATGGATGACATATTCACAGCAGTGGCTTTGATAATATTTGCAGGTTTTGCTGCAATAGAGCTTGGTATTGCAAGCGCTGTACTTGAGATAGTCGCAGGGATTGTCGCGAGCAATTTTTTAGATTTCGGGGATGCAGAGACAATCAATATCCTGGCTGATTTCGGTATTCTGGCACTCATGTATTTCGCGGGGCTTGAAATTGATATTGATGTGATGAAAAAGAATATGAAAAGCAGCTTTGCTGTCGGCAGCGCGTCTTTCTTTGCACCGTTTCTTACTATCTATATCATTGCAATATATTTTCTTGGTTTTTCATTAGAGCAGGCACTTCTTACAGGCATTGCCCTTTCGACAACTTCGATTGCTATTGTTTATCCCCTGCTTTTGAAATCCGGGGAGCGCCTTGATGATACAGGCAAAAAGATACTGTCTGCTGCAATGGTTGTTGATTTGTTAAGCATGATTGCTTTGAGTGTTTTATTTACAGATGTGACTGCTATCACTATAGGGTTTGTTGCTGCCTTTTTTGTGTTCTCGTATTTTGCACCGCACCTTGGCAGGAGAATATTCAGCCACTACAAAGGGAATGCAGTTGAATTTGAGTTTAAGATAATACTGTTTTTGATACTCGGGATCGGCATTGCCGGTGAAGCTGCCGGAGTTGAAGCTGTTCTTTTTGCTTTTATTCTCGGGATGGCTACTTCATCTATCGTTGTTGAGCATGTTAAGTTGTGGCAGAAACTTAGAGGGATTACTTTTGGGTTTCTTGCACCTATTTTTTTCTTCAAGGCCGGTACGGTGATAAGCATTGCTGCGCTTTTTGAGAATTTCGGAATGATATTACTGCTGTTTGTTGTCTGCTTTTCGTCCAAGTTCATTGGAACCTATATTTTCTCAAAGAAGTATATGAGCCAGCATGCTGCCTATATTGCATTGATTTTTAATTCACGGCTGAGTTTCGGTATTGTAGCTGCGACAATAGGGCATGAACTTGGCATACTTACAGAAGGGATGTATGCATCGATAATCAGCGCTGTTATCCTGTCGTCGATTTTTGCATCATTTGCATCAAAAAGCGGCTACAGGGATTTAGAATGAGTCATTTTTTCTCTGCATATTTTTTATCGCATATACTGTATATGCTGTGATAAAAAAGCTTGAAATTGGACAATCGCATAGTGAATTTCATGATTTCTTGGCATAGTTTCCATTGTTTTTCCAGTTTTCTTTTGTCTTGCATTTGGGGTCTATGCACATTGTAAAGGGTCTTTTGCCTTTGCGGATGACTTTTATGATTGGTGTGTTGCATTCTTTGCAGATGTTGCCTGTTTTTTGGATCAGTCCCTGTTTTGGCAGAGGGTATATGTTTCTGCAGTCAGGGTATGAGCTGCATCCGACAAACTGGCCGTATTTGCTTCTCATTATCCTGAGATTGCCTGTTTCACATTTCAGGCATTTGCCAAGGATGTTTGACTGCTCCTGAGTTGACCTGATTGCGCCAATGAGCGACGAGCCTATTTCTTTTTCGTGTTCCCTGAATTTGGAGAATAATTCTTTGAGGTCTTTTTCTGCTTTTTCCAGGACACTGGTGGATTCAAGCTTGCCTTTTTCTATCTGCTCCATGTCGCTTTCAAATTCTCTTGTGAGGTTTTCGGATATGAGGTCATCTGAGAACTTTTCGAGAGTGTCAATCACCTGCAGTCCGAGGTCTGTTACCTCGATTCTTTTTTCCTGCAGGTAGCCCCTGTTGTAGAGGTTCTCGATGATGGTTGCGCGCGTGGCTTTTGTGCCGAGGTTGCGCCTCTCAAGTTCGCGAATGATAGATGCCTCGTTGTATCTTGAGGGTGGCTGGGTTTCTTTTGAGAGGAAGTCTATCTTTTCTACTGCAATCATGTCGCCGATGTTCAGTTCCGGGAGTGTAATTTCTTCAAGTTTTACGTACGGTTCGTATAAGTCAAACCAGTTCGGGGTTATTGTGCGTTTTCCCTCAGCAATGAATTTGTGGGCATCTATGTTCAGTATTATTGTGTTTGATTCGCGGATTGCCGCATCTGCGAATACTGACATGAATCTCTTGACTATGAGGTCATATATTTTCTTTTGTTTCGGTGCAAGGCCCGGCGGCTTTTCTCCTGTCGGGTATATGGATGGGTGCGCATCATCTGTTTTTTTGCCTTCGTTTGGCTTCAGGTCTTTTTTGGCAAGCAGGAATGCAGCTGATTTTTCGTAGTCTATGTTTTGTTTCAGTTTATTCAGTATTTCTCTGTATCCTATTTCTTTTGGAAGTTTTTGGGAAGATGTTCTTGGATAGCTTATGTATGCGCCAAGATAGAGTTCCTGTGCTATTGCCTGCGTCTCTTTTGGAATCATTTTGAATAGTTTGTGGGCTTCTACCTGCAGGTCTGTGAGGTTGAATGGTGTTGGGGGGGTTTGCCTGTATTCTTTTTTTGTTATGTCTTTTACTTTTGCATCTTTCCCGTCGCATTCTTTTTTTATTTTGAGGGCTTTTTCCTTTTCCCAGATTTTTTCCTCTTCGTAGTGCGCCCTGAAGTCATGTTCTTTCGGGATGAGGTCAAGCTGCCAGAACGGGGTTGGGTTGAATGCGCTTATCTCTTTCTCTCTTGTGGCAAGAAAGTGGAGTGCGGGCCCCTGCACTCTTCCTGCGCTCAGCACTTTGTATTGTCCTGCGCTTTTGACTGCTGTTGTCAGGGCTCTTGATATGTTTATGCCCCAGTAGAAGTCAAGTGTGTGCCTTGTGACTCCTGCGTCTGCAAGGCCGTGTATGATTGTCGGTGACATGCTGCTGTATGATTTTACAAGGTCGTTTTTTGTCAGGGTTGAGAATTTCATTCTTTTTGCATCTTTTTGCTTGCATGCGAACCTGATTATGTTATATGCTATTGCCTCTCCTTCTATGTCAAGGTCTGTTGCAACGACAAAATCGTCTGCTTTTTTTGCAAGTGTCTTGATGTTTTCGAGGTATTTTTTCGAGTAGGATGCGCCTTTGTCTATCTCGCTTGTCGGCGCCCATTCGACGTTGAACACAGGGTATGTCCAGTCTTTTGTTATCTGGCGCAGGCCGTAAAGATGGCCTACTGCGGGTACGACTACTATGTCTTTTCCATTATGTTTGAGTTCATGGTAAGTAATCCCGCGCTTTTTTTCGTTTTTTATGGCGCCTTCTGCGAGTGCGGCGCTGATTTTTCGTGCGGCGCTGGGCTTTTCTGTGATGATTAGCTGGTAGGTCATGTTTATCTCAACATCATGTTTTTTTTTGCACATCAAAGTAAAATGACTAAATTATATAAAAGTATGTTTGAAGAACAGTAGGGACAGATAAAAAAAGAAAAAAGCAAGGGCGAACAGCCCTTTCATTAATTCCAGTCAATGTTCTCGAACTCTTCGTCGAGGTTCTCGACATCAGCGTCATCCAGTTCGCTGCTTGCGCTGTCAACGTCACCGATATCCTCTAAAACTTCCTGACTCAGTGCGTCTTTTGGGCCTTCAGGCACTTCCGGCGGCTTTGTGTCGTCAAGTCCTGTATCGTCTGTGCTGCCGGTGTCATCTTTTGCGCATCCTGAAACAAACAGAACTGCTACAATCAATGCTGCCATCAAAACAATCGTCATTTTATTCATAATGCATCACCCTCCTTATTCAATCCCGTCTGAACTGACCAGCTTGTTCTTTATCCTGTTTACGCATCTCTTGTTATGTATGAGTTGTGCGCTGCTGCAAACTGGCGGTTTCTTGGCCGGCGTTCCTTCAAGATCGAAGGGGTTAGTGTCGGGATTTGTTTTATCTTTGCCTATGTATACCAGTTCTGTGCCTGTTTCCCCGTCAAATGAGAGTTCGAAACTGACACTGTCACCGACTGTCCTGAAGAAGAGCCCGTCAAAGTTTGGCCCGACACGCGCCTTAAATTCAATTTCATTATCGTTGAAGTTCAGGCTGTCATAACCGTCGAATCTCCTTACACCGATGTCAAATATCTTTCCGTTGCTTGTTATGGCTCCGCTAACAGGGTATAGGAGTTTCCTGCGCAGTTCCCTGAATTCCTCAAGCGTCATCTCTGTGCAGAACTGTTCACTGGTAAGTTCCGGCGCATCCACAACTTCACCGGTTATTTCGGTTCCTGCACTGTCTGATGCTTCATCTATTATCTCATCGGCAGTATCGAGTGCTTCATCAAGCGCGTCAATGTCATCTGCCACATCATCAGCGGTGGTTGTAACTGAATTCCTGCGCTCCCTGGTGCATTTCAAAAGCTTCTTCAAATCATCTTTTGTGTCTCCGCTCCAGTCGAGCCACCAGAAGTTGGCGCATTTGCCCTGCCAGATGAAGTATCCCTTGTCAACACCGGGGGTATAATCGGGCTTGTCTGCCCAGCAGCCGGGGTCTTCTATCTCACTTAACTGCACAGTCTCTGTTGCGACAGTCTCGTCATCGTCTTCACCACTGCTGCTCTCAGCATCTGATGCATCTTCTGATTCTCCACTTTTGCTATCATCACTATCGTCGGCCGCAGTATCAACAACTTCATACACTTCATC
>CBDUVR010000080.1:0-6702 GCA_965370705.1 uncultured archaeon
TGGTATACCTTGATGAGAAGTTTCCTGAATCCATCTGGCTTTTGATGCAAAACAGTTACCTGTTATATCATGCGATTATGAGATATGCGCCTATTAGCATGATTATGCAGGCGATTGCTCTTTTTTTTGTTCCTTTTTCGTGGAATAGTTTTCCGCCTGCGAGCGTGGCAAAGAGAGTGGATAAGCGCTTTATGGGGATTACCAGACTTACGAGTGTCAGGGATATTGCCCATGCCTGAAGGAGGCGGTATGTTAATGTGAAAAATGCCATCAGGAATATCCATCTGCCAGCGCGGTGGTAGCTCTCTTTGACGTCTTTGAAGCCGCCGTAGAATACGTTTATCAGGATCGTGAAGTTTATTGCGATAAAAAAGTGGATGACAAGCAGATAGGTGAATGGGGTGACGTAAGTGAGAACGAATTTATCGCAGATGGAGCAGAAGGCATAAAGGATGCATGATAAAAGGATGAATAGTGTGTGTTTTGAGTGAAACATGGTTTTCACGGGCTCAAGGATACCGTGCTTTTTCCAGTTGATCTCTACAATGTATGCGCCGACCATTATGAGGAATATTCCTGACACCTGCGCATGAGTGATTCTCTCGTTCAATAAAAAATATGCAAGAGTCGCCAAAATCGCAGGGTTCAAATTCAAAAGCGGTGAGACAAGAGAAACTTCAAGATGCCTGACTCCTTTTGCGATGAACAGAAACGCGACTGTGGCGATGATGCTTGATGCGTACATGACGGCAAGAACAAAGAGAGGTATGTCAAAATCTGCGAGGAATATCAGAGGGAGTGAAAACAGGAAGTTCAGTATGGCCAGTGCGCATGAGAATTCCATGGCGTGAACTTTCATGAGTGATTTCTTTTCAGTCAGGGCGCTTAGTGCGCTGAATATTGCACTTCCTAAGGCAAAC
This sequence comes from uncultured archaeon, assembly GCA_965370705.1. Classification (GTDB taxonomy): domain Archaea; phylum EX4484-52; class EX4484-52; order EX4484-52; family B79-G9; genus B79-G9. The sequence goes on from CBDUVR010000080.1 coordinate 921, forward strand.
AAGAACCATACCATTTTATCAACACATTCTTTTTGTGAACTTAAATTATTTAAGCAGGCATATCAAAATATACCTATGACTAATAAAAATAATATGAAAGAAATAAAAGAATTTTTCAGACCTACGAAAAGAAAGGTCATTATTGCGCTTTTATTACCTATCATCTTTGCTATTATCATTGTTTCTGTGTCATATATTATTTATGATATTCAAACACGTTCCTCAGAAGGGGAAAGCAGAGTGGCTAAACTGATATTGCCCCATGAAAATAATGAAGCGGATTATTATAAACGCGTTATAAATTATTTACTAACGTATGGACATTATCTAATAGCGGGTCTAATTATAAGTGCGATTTATCATTATCCTCTTGCATGTTTTGTTTCTAAATTAATAGATACGCATAAAAGAAGTGGTCTTAAGAGCGTTTTTTCAATAAAAAATGTAATAATATTAGTTGTATTAATCCTGATTTTCAATCCTGTTTCTTTAAAATTAATCAATTTTTTCTTTTTATTCTATACAACACATCAACAGATTCCGTGTGGTCTTAAAATAATAAATATAACTGAAAACGGTCCAATTGATAATGCAGGCATGTCCAAAGGAGAAATTATCTATGAAATTTATTCTGATGATTGGTCTGTGTTTACATACAATCCCTCATATCTAGGACATTATGTTATGCCTCGTATAAATCCTGAAGATGAAATAAGGGTGGTGACAGATAAGAACACTTATGTTGTCAAAGTTGGAAAAACAAAAGAGGGCGGACCACTTTTAGGTTCGGTAGTATCTCAAAATTGGTGCGCTTGCGGGGATGGTATATGTGAAAGAGGAGAGGAATATATTTCTGAAAAGGAGCCAATGCTTATTGAAAACAGGGAATATTTTCCGGGCTATTTTAGGGAGCATGGCTGCAAAAAAGATTGTATCTGAGTTTTTTATTATTGCATGCCTGTAGTCAGTGGCTTCTTTGCCTCTCCGAGGTTCCAACCTCTCGGTTCAGTTGGTGAATGGGAGTTAACACGAGTTGCACTGTTCGCTAATAGTCATCCAAATCGTTGCAAGCAACCACTACGCATAGCTCTATATGTTCACTCTGAGATTGCTTAAACCTATTTAAAGTTTATGAGATGTTTGTGGTATTATGTTTGAAATAAAATCACGGGACGGGGGCGGAAGAATTTGCAGGTGGAAGTTCGGGAAAGAGAAATATACTGTGAATACCCCCCAGATTGCGATTGTAGTGAATCCAAATCAGCAGATCATTCCTGCAAAAGACCTTAAGAGGAAGTTCGGGGCAGAGATTGTGATGACCAATGCCTATATTGCGAGGAACTCCAGGCATGCGGATGAGATTGCGAAGAAGGGGGTGCATAAGTTTTTCAGGTGGAAAGGCCCAGTCTATACTGACAGCGGGACATACCAGATGCATTCGAGGGGCAAAGTCGATATAACCCCAAAAGAGACTCTTGAGTTCCAGAAGAGGATTGGCTCTGATATTATTACGCCGCTTGATTTGTTCACTGAGCCGGGAGAGTCACAGGATGCTGCGCGAAAGAAGCTTTCTGAAACTATTTCACGCATCAAAGAGGCGCGTGAAATTGTTGATTCACAATTGCTTGTCGGGCCTGTGCAGGGAGGGGCGCATCCAGTGCTTAGGAGGCGCGCGTGCAGGGAGGTGTCTAAACTGCCTGTTGATGTTTATGCTGTCGGCGGTATCGTTCCTTTGATGAGCCAGTATCGCTTCAGGGAGCTTATTGATGTTATTTTGACGTGCAAGATGAAACTTTTGCCGGATAAGCCTGTCCATGCTTTCGGGTGCGGGCACCCGATGGTGTTCTCGCTTCTTGCTGCATGCGGCATCGATTTATTTGACAGTGCAGCTTATGCAATTTATGCAAAAGACAACAGGTATATGACTGAGAGAGGGACTGAGCACCTGCATGAACTTCACGAGCTGCCGTGCGAGTGCCCTGTGTGTTCGAAATATGGTCCAAAAGAGCTGGATGAGAGACTGCTTGCAGAGCACAACCTGTACCAGACATTCAAGGAGATAAGGACTATCCGGCATGCCATTCATGAAGGGACATTGTGGGAGCTTACTGAGCAGAGGATCCGGGCGCACCCGCATCTGATTGAAGCATACCAGAGGATCAGGAAGTATAATAAATATCTTGAGAGTGTGGCGCCGATTACAGGCAAGAAAGCTTATTTTGAGTGCGGACCCGAGAGCCGGCACAGGCCGGAAGTACATCGCGTGAAACAACGTGTAAAAGAGATGAAACATGATGATGTATTTTCGTGGAATGGAATTGATGTGCCGCGTGGTCTTGGCATCATGTCTCCCGTGGGGCAGTCTATGATTGTAGGCAAGCGCAGCTACGAAAGATGTGCTGACCCCAGGGAGAATGTTAAGTGTGTGCTTGAGTACCAGTACGGGCGCGGGGCAGGGAAGACAATCTCAAAAGACGTGGAGATTGTCCATTCAAAAAGCACCGGGCGCATCAGGAGCGTGGTCCTGGGCAGGGATATGCTTGGGACTGTGCGGGCGCATGACGGACTTTTCATACCGACTGCCACAGGAGCGCAGGAGATAAGAAAGCATATTTCGAAATCTTCATACTGCGTCAAAATATCAGATGACGCGGTCCTGTTTGTAAAGGAAGGCAAAAGTGTTTTCTCGAAATTCGTCATTGATGCTGATGAGAAAATCCGGCCCGGAGATGAGGTGTTCGTTACTGACAGCGCAGGCAATTTTATTGCGACGGGAACATCTTTTATGAACAGAAGAGAAATGATGTCTTTTGAAGACGGGGTTGCAGTGAAGACCAGACACGTCATGAAATATTTGGCCTGATTGGTGAAATTTCAAGCATTTGAATTCAAAGTGAACATAATCATTCACGTGAATCCGTGAGAAGGCGATCAGCGATAATTTCGAGTTCGCCTTTGTACCGCTTCACGCTGCCTTCGAGGCATAATGTGCTGTTGTTTTTTATGTTTTCCGGGGTTATCAGGCTGTTTTCGTTCTTGAATATGGCTACTTTGATGCTTGAGTTGTCTTTCAGGTTAAAAAAGATGTGGCCCTTGTCTGTGACATATTTTTTATCCACAATCCCGCAAACTTTGACGCATTCTCCTACATTGTCATTTGTGATATCGCTTATTTTAGTATAGGGCATAGTACTGGTGACTTCCATCATATAGATTATTATCAGACCTAAAAAAGACATGAGAATGCAGAGCTTCTTTATGGACTTCTCATTCAGTGTTATTTCACGTATGTTCACGAAGTTTGTATGCGGCAATGTCATGGTATTCCGGCCCCCCTGGTAAAAGTATGCTTTCTTTCAGTTTTATTTCACTTATCTCAAAAACAGGTGTTTCAAATGTGGTGTTTTTTTCTACTTGCCCTAAGATGCGGTCCTTATTATTTGGGTTTCTCACGCGGGCGAGGGTTATGTGGGGCGTGAATTTTTGTGCGCGGTTGTTGGGCGGGTTGTATATCTGTTTTTCCTTCAGTGCGGCCTCAAGATATTTTTGTATGCCGGCCAATTGATTATTGTCCTGTATTCCTGTCCAGATGATTTTGATATAGGCGGGGTTCGGGAAGACGCCGATGGATTTCAGGGTGCATTTTATTGTGTTGTGCGATGCTGCGGTGCCGGCTATTGCGCTTTTTGTGTCTTCTACCTGTTTTTTGTTGATGTCGCCCAGAAACACAAGGGTGCAGTGAAGCAGTTTTGTGTTGACCAGCCTTATGTTTTCAAATGTTTCAAAGCCCTTTTGCACAGAATGCATCTGTTTTTTGATGCCTTTCGGCATGTCGACAGCAATAAAGCATCTCATTGTCCAGGCAACTCCTGTATCAATAGGTATTTATATTTTTATGTGAACTACATAATACTCTATGATTATTTATATAGTTTTACACGTGATTTCATGAGTGCGCATGAACTTAATCCGTGGTATGCGAAAATCGGGTGGATGAAGAATCCGTTCGTGCTTGACATACGGCCCGGACTGATGGTTGGCTACAGGGATGAAGTGGACAGGCTGTTCAGAAATATCAATGAGTCGCAGAAGTATATGCTGATAACAGGCCCGACTGGTTCCGGGAAGACTACTGTGCTGAAATATATTTCACAGAAGTATTCGCCGGTGTATCTTCCGAAGCCGCCGAGACACCATGACGAGTTTGTGAAGATATTCAGGTCGACTATTCTCAAGCCGACTATACTTGAGCGCATCTTTAAGCGCGACAGGACAACTGTCTATAACCTGGCAGAAGAGGTCAACTCTAAATACAGGGGAATGCCTGTGCTTATTCTTGTTGATGAGGCACATGAAACTGATGTCTCTGTTCTTGAATGGCTGAGGTCCATCACTGACCAGATTGATGGCGCTACGCTGGTGCTTGCCGGGCTTCCTGTCTTCAAGGAGACGCATCTTTCAAAACTTGAGACTCTTAAGCAGAGGATCACCCTTGAGATCGAGCTTGGGGCATTGAATAAAGATGAGACTATCGAGCTGATAAGAAAGAGGATAGAGAGCGCAGGTGGGCATAATCTCGACCCTTTCACGTATGATACGATAAATGAGATATACAGGAGAACCGGCGGGTTCCCGCGCGAAGTCATCAAGATGTGCAATCACCTGGTCCACCAGGCAATTGAGCGCAATTCGCAGATAATTGACCAGTCATATTTCAGGGATAAGGAGGAAATCGATGCTGTGATAGATGCCGGGGAGATGATGTCGTCACTCACTGACAAGCAGGCAGAGATTGTTGAGATATTGTCGAAATCGAATGGCATAACTCCTTCGAAGCTGGTTGAGAGCATGGATATTTCTGATTATAAGTCCAAGGTCCATGCTCTGAGAGCAGTCAATAACATCCTGAAGAGGCTTGAGGCCGGCAGCTTTGTTTCGCGAAAGAAACGGGGGCGCTCATATAAATATGATGTTTCTGTGAAACTGAAAAGTGTGCTGATAGATGCGTGATGTGATAATATGATTGAGTTTTTTGTGATAGCGATTTTTGCACTGGTTCTTTTGAGTACAAAGTCGTTTGACCTTACTGCAGTTGTCCTTTCTGCAATATACGGGATTGCAATATGGCGCCTGCGGGGGTTTGAATGGATTCTTATCCTTTTTGTCTTTCTTGTAACTTCACTGTATGCCACGTATTGCGGGCGCGGCAAGGACGACAATAAACATGAGCACCGCGGGGCCGATAATGTCCTGTCAAACGGGCTGGTGCCGTTTATGAGTGCGGTTTTCGGGCTGCCTTATTTTTATCTCGGAAGCATTTCTGCAGCACTTGCAGACACGCTCGGCTCAGAGATTGGCAAGATGTCGAAAGAAGCGCCTGTGCTGATAACGAATCCCCACAAAAAAGTGGAGCGGGGGCTGAATGGCGGGGTAACTAAACTGGGGACTCTTGCATCAATTGGCGGGAGCGTGATTATTGCTGTGCTTTCTGTTGTGCTTTATAATAGTTTTGTGAGTTCTCCTGTTTCACTGCATGTTTTGTTCTTTGCTGTGGCTGCAGGCGGGGTATTTGGATCAGCTATTGATAGTGTTTTGGGGCTGATGTTTGAGAACAGGGGCCTGATGACGAACGGGTCTGTGAATTTCGTGGCTACGCTGTCGGGCGGAATAATTGCGATGGTTATCGTGACTTTTCTTTGACCCGGGGGACTATAAGTTTATTAAGTTTTTGGGTTCATATAATGAATAGATAATTGTTATACAGGCAGGTGGTAATGATGAT
>CBDUVR010000081.1:0-6620 GCA_965370705.1 uncultured archaeon
ATAGTTTTGCTACGCATCTGCTTGAGGGTGGAGCAGATATAAGGTATATCCAAGCCCTGCTTGGGCATAAGGACCTGAAGACAACGCAAATCTATACGCATGTGGCTAACCGGGATATTAAGAATCTTGCTTGTCTGCTTTGATTTCTTTTGCGCCATTAATTATTCTTTCATGGTCAAAGGCCATCTTTTCCGGGAGATTGTCCAACGCGAATAATCTTACATCTTTTGCTTCTGAAGTTGTTTTCGGATTGCCGCTTATCGTTCTCAGTAGGTATGCGATGGTTATTGTGTGGCCGCGCGGGTCTCTTTTCGGGTCTGAATATGCGCCGGTTAATTTTACAGGCTTTGTTTCCAGACCGGTCTCTTCCTTTACTTCTCTTGCTACTGCTTCTTCCAGGGTCTCGCCAAGTTCCACAAAGCCGCCGGGAAGCGCCCAGTAGTCTTTGTATGGGGAAGTTGCGCGCTTTATCAAAAGAATTTTACCTTTTTCTATGATTATTCCGTCTACTGTCAGCATTGGCACTTTTTTTCTTATTTCCTTAAATGAGATGGTCGTTTTATCACGCCTGCATTTTAGATTTCTTCTATCAGCATATTCTCTTTCGGGCCGATTATGTATACCCTGCAGCTGTTTGCTATGTCCAGTGCGTTTTTTAGCTTGTGTTTCTTTTCTGCGTAGATGTCGAAGAGCTTTTCGCCTTTGTTTACTTTCTGGCCTTTCTTGAAGTAGAGGTAGACGCCTGCACCCTTGTCTTTCGGGGCGCCTGCGAGGCGCGCGATTTTTGAGATTGCTGTATTTGATATCTGCTCTATTGTGCCGGACGTATCTGCGCATATTGATTCTTTGTGCCTGCCAAGGAGTTTTTGCAGGTCTTTTCCCGGGTTGCCGTTTTGTTCTGTTATTATTTCATTGAATTTTTCAATGGCAAGGCCCGAGTCAAGTATTTTTCTTGCTTTTTCCTCATTACCGTGCCCGGTCATCTTGAGCATCAGGGCCGCGAGCTCTATTGATTTTTCCCGGAGATCTTTCGGGCCTTTGCCTTCAAGGATCTCTATTATGTCTATGGCTTCAAGGACCGGGCCGATGCCGCGCCCGATAGGTCCGTCGCCTTTTGTTATTGCGCATTCTATATGCATATCGAGTTTTTCTCCTATGTGCTTGAATTTTCTTGCGAGGTTGCGGGCTTTTTCGATTTTGCTGACTTTTGCGCCGTCGCCTAACGGGATGTCTATCAGCACGTATTTTGAGCCTGCTGATTTTTTCTTTGAAAGTACTGATGCTATGACCTGACCCTCGGGGTCGAGTGACAGCGGGTATTCTGCGCGGATTAGTTTGTCGTCCACCGGTGCTATGTCAAGTGAGCCGCCCCAGACAAGGCATGCGTTTGTCTTGTTGACTATGCGCTTTATCTCTTCTGGGGTGAATGAGACATCGCAGAATACTTCCATTGTATCTGCGGTGCCCGCAGGGGACGTGATTGCGCGCGAGCTTGTTTTCGGGATAGTGAGCCCCGCTGCTGCGACTATTGCTATGATTATCGGGGTTGTCCTGTTGCCCGGGACGCCGCCTATCGAGTGCTTGTCTACTATATATTTCTGGGGCCATGTTATTTGCTTTCCGTGCTTGACCATGGCTTTTGTTGTGTGTATGGTTTCTCTTTCTGAGAAGCCTTCAATATAGATGCCTGCGACGAGTGCGCCGAGTTCGACATCAGTCAGGCGGTTCTGATCTATCTCTTTTATGAGGGTATCGATTTCTTCTTTTTTTAGCTCAACCCCGTCTAGTTTCTTTTTGATGATGTCAAGTGATTTTGGTTTAGGAGTTGGCCTTATGTGGATTATTGTGCCTTCTTTTATGCCGTATCTTTTTGATTCTTTTCTCAGGCCGATATGGCCTGGTTTTATTATTGTGTGGGTTGTTTCAATATATGCTGTTTTTGTTGTCTGCATGTATGTAACTTCTATCCTGTCGTGGGGCCTGAGCCCCAGGTCTTCTGCGTCTTCTGTGTTTAGTATGACTATAGGTATTCCCGGTTCAAAGTCCATGAAGCGGGCTTTTAGTTTTAGCATTTTATCGCCTGCTGAATATGTTGCTTATCAGTATTAATATCGGGAAGATTTCAAGCCTGCCGAGGAGCATGTTCAGGATTAGTGTTATTTTTGTTATTGCGCCTGCCTGTGCTATGTCAATTATGTTCAGGCCGACTGTGCCTTGCGCGGATGTTACCTGGAAGAATGATTCTGTCGCAGAGTATCCTGCAAATATAAGGATCATGGTTCCGATGACGAGTGCAACAGTGTATGTGAATATTACTGTCCCGGTTAGCCTGATTGTGTTTTCATCTATTGGGTTCCCCTGTATTTTGAGCGGTATTATTGCGCTTCGCGGTGACACCATTTTTTTGATTGTCCATGGGATTGTCTTTAGCGAGATGACGAGTCGCATCTGTTTTATGCCGCCTGCTGTTGAGCCTGATGAGCTTCCGATGTACATGAGGATGGTCAGTATGAGTATTACCGGTGTTGACAGGGGGGCTATTTCTGTTAGTGTGAATCCTGTGGCAGTTATCGCAGAGATTGTCTGGAATATGGATATTTTTGTTTCTGATGTGAGGATGTATATTGCAGCTGAGGATATTATTATTGTTGCTGCCATTGACCGGACTTCGACGTTTCTGAGTGCGTCTTTTATGCGCATTTTGAATATCTTGTCGTGTATCATGAAGTTTATTGAGCCGGTCAGCATCAGTATGCAGATGACAGCGAGGGTTGCGTCGCCGGCTGTTGTGAATATATCGCTTCTTACTATGAAGCCGCCGGTTGAGATTGATGAGAAGGTTGTTGTGATTGCTTCAAACGGGTCGAGTCCTGAGAAGTGAAGGAGGAGCATACCGAGTATTGAATATGTAAAGTAGATTTTCATCATTCTTCGCGTCGTGTGGTATATGGTGGGCTCGAGTTTTTCTGTGTAGCCCTGCGCCTCGTAGAGTGATGTTGATGAGGTGCGCAGGCGGCTTAATATCGAGAGGAATATGATTATTATTCCTATGCCGCCGAGCCACTGGGTTTCTGAGCGCCAGAACAGTATGCTTTTCGGGATTGCGGATGTATCTTCAATTACTGTCAGGCCTGTTGTTGTAAAACCGGACATTGCCTCGAAGAACGAGTTCAGGGCAGGTGCCTCACTGCCTGCAAATATGGAGTAGTATGGTATTGAGCCGATGAATGAGAAGAATATGAATGTTATGGCAGTCAGTGTGAGGCCTTCGTTCAGGTCCATCTGTGCCCGCCTGAAGTTCTTGTCCAGTATGACTCCGCAGAATAGTGAGACAATCATTGGTATTAAAAACATAGTGAGTGGCTCATTGTAGATGAGCGCGACAACTGTTGGCAGTATAAGGAATACTGCGAATATTTCAAGAAGTATGCCCATGTATGCCAGGATGTTTTTCAAATTATTCTCCCTTGACGAGTTTTAAGAGCCGCGGGACGCTTTCTGTTTTTGTGATGAATAGTGCTACGTCTCCCGCCTCAAGCCTGGTGTCTTTGTCTGCGATTATCACAGTGCCGTTGCGGTAGATGCTTCCGAGAAGTGCGCCGTTTACTCTTGTGCCTACGCTGTCTCTTACACTGCTTGTTTCTGGTATTACGAGCTCAAGTATCTGCGCTTTCCCGTCGCTTATCTGCGCGACTACGCGCTCGCCTGCACCGAGAAGTACATTTGTGATTGATGTGATTGCTATTTGCGTTATCGGGATTATCGACTGGATACCGAGCTTTACGAACAGCTCTTCGTTGCCTGGTTCGTTGACACGTGCAACTATTCGCGGCACCCCGATGCTTTTTGCTATCTCGCTTATCATCATATTTGTCTTGTCGTCCTGCGTTGCTGCAACGATTGCGTCGCACTTTTCTATGCCTCCTTCCTCAAGCGTTACCATGTCAGATGCATCGCCTTTGAGTACGAGCGCGTCGGTGTCGAGTGCTATTTCTTTTGCAATTTCAGGGTCTTTTTCGATGAGGGTTATTTTGTGTCTTTCTTTTGAGAGGACTTTGGTGAGGTTTGTTCCGACATTTCCGCCGCCTGCAATTATTATTTTCGTGTGTATCACCTTTTGTTTTTTGGGTGTTTTTTTTGCTGATGTTATTGTTTATATTGGCGTTGGTGTATATATATGTTTGACTTTTCTCCGGTTTGTACAGTCAGGATATTTCGGTATGTTGCGCCTTGTATTTTGGCTGGCTTTCCTGTAAGTTGAGAGCATGCTTTATATTTTTCTAAATAGTTATGCGAAGCTTTATATATTTGCAGAATCAATTACAGTGTAGTTGATTGCATTTGGACTTTTGCATGTGGTGCGTGAGACTGTTTAAAGGAAAGTTGAGGGGTTGAGTGATTCGTTTTTTTGTGGGTCATGTGATTCCCTGACTTGCCAGTAAATTTTAGTATGATATGAAGAACAGGAGGTTTTAAAATGGCAGATAAAAGAAATTTTGTTTTGATGAAAGGGGGTAAGGATACGGATTCTATCTTTACTGGAAGAGCACCCCGCCAGGCAGCTTTGAAAGCAGCTAACAGAGGAATAGCAGACATCAAGCTGAGAGAGAGAGGAACCAAGAAGGTGCATGTATTCAAGGGATCTCGATCTCAGGTAGCTGCACCATCCAATGCTCCATCGTGGATGGGGTCCAAGGTCTGGAAACCAGCTGTAAAGAAAGTTGGTATTGAGAGACTTGACAAGGGCAAGAAGAAAAAGAAAAAATAAGTTAGGTTGCCCCGTTTGATTAGTTGCCGGATGGTTTGTCCGGTGCTTTTTATTTTTTTTGAGTTTTTCTCTTTTTTTATGTTGCTATTTCTTTGGATTAGAGTGTGATTTTCAGCATTATGTCTTCGAATTCGAAGTCCAGTTTTTTTGCGCCTTCCAGCTTGTCTGTGTGCAATTTTGAGGTTGTGCCTTTTTCTATTTCTTTTTTCCATTTTTCCAGGAATTCATGGTTTCCTGTAATGTAGAGGTCTATGGTCTCTGTGACTTCGAGGTTTTTTTCTTTTCTTGCTATCTGGATTTTTCTTGTGAGTTCGCGTATTGCGCTTTCTTCTATCAGGTCGCGGTCGCGGCTGGTGTCTATGTAGACTGCGCCGCCTGCGAATTTTTCGCCTGCTGTGTTTTGCGGGATTTTTTCTGTAATTGTTACCATGTCTTTTGTTATTTTGAATTTTCCAAGAGTTGCTGCGCCTTTTTTTAGTTTTTCTTTTAGTGTTTTCGGGTTCTCGTTTTTTATGAGGTCTACTACTTTGCCTGTGTCTTTGCCGTATTTCGGGCCTATTGCTTTGAAGTTTGGTGTTATTTTTTGCTCAAGTTTAATTTGGCCGAATTTTATTTGTTTTATGTTTGTGATTTCTTTGATGATGTTTTCTGTTGCTTTTATTGACTGCTCTGTTTTCTTGTCTGCTACTATTGTTGCGGATTTTATGGGCCATCTTAGCTTGATGTCCGCGGTCTGCCTTGCGCTGTTGATTGATTCTGTTATTATTTTTGCTGTTTCCATGTCTTTTTCGAGGGTTTTGTCTACCTGTGATGCGTCTGGTTTCGGGTATTGTTCGAAGTGGATGCTTTCTTTTTGTTTTAGTGAGTCGAGGTATATTTTTTCTGTTGAGTAAGGGGCTGCTGGTGCGAGGAGTTTTATTATTTTTTCTATGGCGTACCATGCGGTTTGTGATGCTTCTTTTTTGTCGGCGCCGGTGTAGTTTTTGGAGACGCGGGGTCTTATGAGTTTTATGTACCACCGTGAGAAGTCGTTCATTATGAAGTCTTCGATGAGGTTGAGGGATTTGTATGCGTGATATTTTTTGTTGTGGTCTGTGCATTTTTTTATGAGTGTGTTTGTTTTTGAGATGAGCCATCTGTCTATTGTTCTTAGGTTATCTTTTTTTATGTTCTCAATGTCTTTTTCGCTGCAGTATGTTTTTGCGAAGTTGCAGGTGTTCAGGTAGATGTTGAAGAATCTTGATGTCTCTTTTACTTTTTCCCAGTCAAAGTAGAAGTTGTTTTCAGGGGCGCTTGATAAGAGGTTGAAGCGGAGGATGTCGCGCGAGTATTTTTCGATAACTTCTCCCGGGCCTGTTGCGTTTCCCTGGCTTTTTGACATTTTTATGCCTTTTGCGTCGAGGACAAAGCCGTGCATGAGGATTGTCTCATAGGGCAGCTTGTTGAATGTTATTGCGCTTGTTATTATTTCTGAGTTCCACCAGCCTCTTATCTGGTCGGGGCCTTCTATGTTTAGTTTTGCTGGCCACATCTCTTCAAAGAGCTGTTTTTCTTTGGGGTATTTCAGGGAGGCCCATGAGGCTACGCCTGAGTCGAACCAGACGTCGAGGACGTCGGGAATCCTGTGCATTTTGCTTTTGCATTTTTCGCATGTGAATGTGATTTTGTCGATGTATGGGCGGTGGAGGTCTTTTATGTCGGTGTTCAGTTCGGCTTTTGAGCCGATTACTTTTACGTGACCGCAGTTTTTGCAGGTCCAGATGGGGAGGGGGATTCCCCAGTAGCGCTGGCGTGAGATTGGCCAGTCGTTGAGGCTTTCGAGCCAGTTTTTGTTTCGCTTTTTTGCCCATGT
>CBDUVR010000082.1:0-6435 GCA_965370705.1 uncultured archaeon
CATGACATCCGCATTTTCTGAGATCTCCAAAGCAAGCTCTTTCACTCGTGATACGACTTTTCCTGAACCGGATTCGCCCATCTCAAGCTGCCCTGTAACAACCATAAAACCGTATTTTGTCTTGCCATAACCTATTCTGGCATTTGAGACATCATATAATTCAATAGCCTTGGAAGGGCATATCATCTCACACACTCCGCATCCCTCGCATCCAAACTCCCTGAAAACCGGTATTTTCTTTGCATCATCCCAGTCAATTGCATCAAAATAACACTCTGAAGCACATTTTCCGCATGACACACATTTCTTTGGATCAAAGCGCGCCTTCTGGTTAGTCGATATACTTTTCCACACATTAAAATCATCTGTATCCATGCCGAAGACTAGCGCCAGATTGGATGCGTCAACATCGCAGTCTGCGCAAATAATATTTCTCTTTTTGGAGAGTGCTATTGCAAGCGATGCAGTGATACTGCTTTTTCCTACACCGCCTTTTCCTGAAAGTATTGTTATCTGTTTCATATTGACCCCTCAATCCACGCAGCAATTTTCTCAATGCTTTTGTGTTTAACAGGAACCCCGTTTGAATAATCCATCATGATTTTCTTACTGTAAGGCACCTTTGCAAAAACCTGTTTGCCATACTTTGAGACAAGCGCATCAACAATCTCATCCCGTCCTGCCTCATACCTGTTGACCACAACCTCAAAATCTATATTCATCCGCAAAAGCAGTTTACATATCAACCCAAGATCATGCGCTCCAAGCGGTGTCGGCTCAGTGACACAAAGCGCAGCATCGCAAACCCCAAGAGCAGCAATGACATCGCAATGCGTACCCGCAGCAGTATCAACAAGAATATAATCATACTTCTCCTTATCTGCTGCAATTATCTCACATGCTTTCGCAACTACAATCTCTGAGACTGGCTCACTTATCTCAAGCTCGCACGATAGAAGATCAACACCGAAACCGCGCCCCTTATATATTGCGCCGACTACCTTTTTGTCCCATGATATCGCATCTGTGGGGCATTCAATAACACATGCTCCGCATCCATTGCACTGCTTTGCCATAAACATGGGCGTACTTCCTGCCACACAGACAATCGCATTATTCCTGCATACTTTTGCGCACTTCCCGCAATTGTTACATTTATCCAAATCCCACTTTGCAATCCTCTGGAAAACCTCGCAAGCTTGCTTTCTTTTGATGCCCAAAAGCAGATGGTCATTGGGGCAGTCTGCATCCATATCGCAAAGAAGTACCCTGCGGCCCTTGCGGCCAAGTTCAACTGCAACAGCAGTGGCAATTGTGGACTTTCCGGTCCCGCCTTTCCCGCCTGTAATGCCAATTATTTTCATAATACCACGTAATACCCTTTTCTATTATTCAACACTTTCAAACCCAGGACACCCTTGTCCACAAGCCTGTCAAGCACAATAGCAGCCTCACTTCCATTAAACCTCGAAATGATCTCCTTTCTTGTACACGGCCTTCTCAAAAGAAGGTCAGTAATCTCTACACCCAATTGGTCGAGTGATATTTTTCTTCTGATATCTACAACCGTTGTAACTCCGCCCTTTAGGGTAGAGTTACCGGTTGGAGAGCTTACCGCTGAACCAATCAAACCCCTCCTTTCAAGGAGGGGTTGAACCAATGTGGTATGATTTTTCTGTTCTTTCTCACTTTCACTGAAATACCTGGCTTTGATTCCGCACTCTTTTGTAATCCTGCCTGCAATCTCTGAAAGCATGTGTGGATGTACGGGGCGCAAGTTATTATCATCTGAGGGGCGGGTGACAGTTCCAAGCAAAACTTCAATTGGTTTTGACTTGTTTATGTCACGGTAGACATCTAGTAGTGCTGAAACAGTTTCATTGTCTGCATTCGTCACATTGCCGCATGAAAATATCAATGTCTGGATGCAGACCCTGGTGTTAATTAACTTGAGTCCATCTACAATGTCTGCTAACTTAACACCGTTGGCAGGCCGATTTATCTTTTCAAATAACTGCTGCGTCGGCGCATCAATCTTTGCGATGACAACATCGCACTTATCAAGGTTGGCTCTTACATCTTTTCTTGCTGCAAAACATGCGTTAGTCAGGACAGCTACAGGAACATCGCACATCTCTTTGATTCTTTGTGTAGCGTATCCAAGATTTAGATTTAGTGTGGGCTCACCCTGTCCTGAAAATGTAATATATTCTGGCTTGGTCTCGATTATCTTTTTCTCCAGGATGCCGAAATCTTTCGGCGGTAATTCCATAGATGTCGGCTCAGATACTACAGACCCCTTGTGCCCCAGGTGACAATAGAGGCAGTTAAATGGGCACGCTTTGCAGTAGCCTGGTGGTGCTTCAACAATATCGACGCCAAGGGAGTTTCCAAGTCTCCACGATGGAACAGGCCCGTATATTTTCATACCTTATTCATCATGCCCTGCGCAATCATCTTCTGTGTCTTCATGCCCATCTTCCTTGCGCACGCCATACCCGCGCCCGGCCCCGGGACTGCACGTGCCTGCGCCGCCCTCAAGTTTGCTTTCTGCGTATTTTTTGATGGCTTCATCTATGCTTCCGCTGATTCCAACAATAAGTTCAATGTTGTATTGCCTGAAAAACTCCTGCGCACGAAATCCTGCGCCGCCGGCAATCATGACATTTACACCCATATCATGAAATAACTTGGGCAAAGACCCGACACTATCATGTCCCGGGTTCTCAATCACTTCCTTTTTAGTGACCTTTCCATCCTCAATATCTACAATCGTAAACTGCGGGCATCTGCCGAAATGCTCAGACACATCACCATTATCTGTTGATACTGCTATTTTCATATCCATCACCTGAAATTCATTTATTCATCCCAAAATGAGAAGGCACAATATCTGTAAGTTCCGCCAGTTTCCCATTCACCAGCGCCATCACTGCATCCTCTACAGGCCCGGATGCCTGATATACAGGAATTCCAAGCCCCTTGATGACCTGCGATGCATTAGGCCCTAAGTTTCCTGTAATAATCTTATCCGGCTTCATATTGCCTACCTGCTGTGCTGCTGCGATACCTGCGCCCTGCCCCTGCATTGCACCCTGGTTTTTTTCGCATGTAATATTTCCAATTTTACCGTCCTCGACCTCAACAACAAGAAAATACGCGCATCTTCCGAAACGCGGGTCAACATCGCTCTTAATATCTTCTCCAGTTGAACTTACTACAATTTTCATATTTCTGCGCCTCCGTTTTTATAACTACTATCTACAACCGTTAAAACTCCTTCCTTTAGGATGTTTTCAAAGTACAGTCCCCACATCTGCTTTGAAAATGTTGGAGCGACAGCGACTTCAGAGTTATCGGTTGGAGAGCTTAAAACCGAACCAATCAAACCCCGTCCTTTAGTGCGTTTTCAAAGTACGGTTTCCATATCTACTTTGAAAATGTTGGAGCGACAGCGACTTCAGGGTCGCATAGAGGTTTTATGATATATCACTGCTTGCAGTGGAGTGAAGTAAAATCTTAACACCCCACTGCCATCAGTAACCAGACATCTCACTTTTTCAGGCCTTCAAGTTGTCTTTCAATCTCTTTCAGCCTCTCCTCAATTGCAGCTTTCTGTTGCTCAAGATTTTTCATCTGTTGCTCTTTTGAGATTTCCTGCGCCAAAGGCGCAGTGTTTGCAGGAATTGTGCGCGCAAAACCTCTGCCTCTGCCAAATCCTCTGCCTTGGCCCATACCAAAAGCGCCTCTCATGGGCGTCGCACTGCCTTCTGCGCAATAACCCATACATCTTCCGGTCATTGGTCCTTCTCCTCGGGGTCCTGTTCTGTCTCCACCTGGCATATATTTCACCTCATTTTTTGTTATGAAGTATGATCAGACAATAAAAAGCATAGGATTCCTTAAATCTCACCAAAATCCCATGATTTTTTCTTGTTTAATCATCCTCTTATCATCTGCGCTCCGCACTTAGAGCATTTCATCTGTACGCACGGCTGTCCTCTTGTATGCAGCTCTTCGTGTCCGCACGCAGGGCATTTGCACTTATCAGGCGCAGCTCCAAATCCTGCACCGCGGCCTCTGCCCATGCCACCTCTACCGAACCCTGCAGGTCCTTGTCCGTTTCCACCTGGCATAATATATACACCTCCTTGTATTCGCATTGCTTTTCCATTGACAATCGCATCCCCCATTTTTTGTCTTGCTTCTGCAAGAGTTCTCTGGAATGTCGATTGATGAAATCCCATTTTGTGCGCCGCATGTATCTGGCTCATTTTGCATAAGTCACTGAGCCGAATGCATTCAAGCTCATCAACAGTTAAAATAATTTCCTCAAGGTTTGAAAGAGGAATTGCCTGGGGCTTGAAATACGTCACAGTGGGCGCGTATTCAACGATTCTTTGTTTTCGTGGGCGCACCATTATGCATTATTATGCAAAATGTTATTTAAATGTTTCGCCCATGAACAAAATAAATGTATATCAATCTGCTTACTGAATCACAATGATATATTTTGAGAGGATGACCACCGCTCGCACCAATAATTATGTAGTCTAAAAAAATGTTTATTATGGCCCATATCACCAGTCAAAGACTAGTGAAAATAAGGTTTATAGAACCCGCTCTATAAACATTTTTCAATCTAACCAGCCAATATTCTTCATGTATCCTGAAACACCTATGCGGCCCTGCCCTGAAAGATCCTCCGGAAACAGGCTCCACAATATAACAACAGAGCTTGAAAATATTTTGCCAAAAATTTTTCTGGATGCAAAAATAACGCCTCTGAAATACATGCTTGTAGAAAACGCTAAAAGCAGTGTATGCGTTTCAGTGACAGATGCGGGCTCAAAAAAATATTTTGTAAAGATATGCCCTGATGACAGCATAGTGACTGAGATTTTCTGGCGCAAAAAAGCACATGAAAATAATATTCCTGCACCTAGAACCATATTTGCGGACACTTCGCGAAACAAGGTTCCGTTCATGTACGAGGTTCTGGAATTTATTGATGGACTGACTCTGGAATACCGGTGTTTTGACACATACGACAAATATACAAAACTGATTGGACAGGAACTAAGAAAACTGCACAGCATTCCGGCAGATGGTTTTGGGCGGATATGCGCTGGCAGTCATTGGAGCTGCAAAACATGGCGCGAGGCTCTTGAAAAACACATAGACATCAGCAAAGAGGACGTTGCCCGTGAACTATTTTCTGCAAAAGAACTGGAAAAATTGCACAAATATGTTTTTTCTGACAAAAGACTGGATATAACACAAGCGAAATTTCTTCACGGGGATGTCAGCACAAGCAACTTTATCTTTTCAGAAAAACGCAACAAAATTATTTTTTTGGATCCGGGAAATACAATTGGCGGAGACCCTATGATGGATCTTGCATACGCAAGCATACCTTCTGCTAACAGCTCTTTTTTTAGGGGCATAAAAGACGGCTATGAAATGAAATCACCGTTGACCGGCGAAGAAAACTACCGCCTGAAAAGGTTGCGCCTTATTTGCCTTGCATCTACTGCAGTTGGGCTATATCTTAAAAAAGACAGGAAATATGCCAGATTTAGTATACCTGCAAAAGAATTGCTTGAAAAGCTTTAATTCGTTGCATACATCTTTTTCAATCTAACTCGCCAATATTCTTTATGAAAATCTTGATCCTTGACTCAACAGTATTTCTCGAGGGCGCGTCCGACGGCCTTCCCGAGGGCCCGAAAGTCACTGTTTTCGAAGTCGCTGAAGAAATGAAAAGCGGCAAGGCAGCAATAGAGTTTGACAAAATGCAGAAAATGGGGCTTGAGATAATTGAGCCTAAAGAAGAGTTTATTGTTGCTGCAAAAAAACTGCAGGAGAAAACAGAGGATCGCGTTTCAACAACAGACATTCGTGTCATCGCCCTGGCACTGCAATTCAAGGGAAGGGAAAAAGAAGTTGCTGTTGTATCTGATGATTATGCTGTGCAGAACATTTGCAAAAGGGAAAGCATAAATATCATCCCTCTCTCAAAGAAGGGCATAAAGCGCGAGCTTGAGTGGCAGGGGCGCTGCAAGGCGTGCGGTGCTCCGATGCCAGGGGAAGCATGTGATGTCTGTGGCAGCGCAGTGAAAAAGTATGTGCCCAAACAAGCGAAGTGATTATATTATACAATTGTAGCAAACTACAGGATATGGGTTATTCACTGAATGCAGATTATTAAAGAATTGTATGCTCTTCAATAGTGGGGTGGTTGATATGCCAATTGTAAACATTGAATCCTGGCCATTAGAAAAAGAAAAGAAACCTGTTATGATTAAAAAAATAACAGAAGTTTTTACAGAAATGGGAATACCTGCTCAGGCAGTCACAGTTGTAATACATGAAACAAAATTAGAAAACTGGGGGATTGCAGGAGAACAACATTCCGTAATATTCAAAGATATA
>CBDUVR010000083.1:0-6401 GCA_965370705.1 uncultured archaeon
AGTGCTGTTATTGTGATCAGGGCGCAGATGAGTGCGCTTCTTATGTATGGTGCTGCGATTGTTGATGTTATTAGTATTATGGCTATGTCGCCGCGGGATATTTTTGGGATTGTTTTGGTTTTTGCCAGAGCTTGTGCCTGGTATGCGATGTGCGGGAGGAGGACTACTGATGCCAGTGTGATGAAGCCGAGGATCGTTGGGGTTTGTTGGTTGAGTGTGATTCCTGTGAAGATGAATGTGTCTCTTATGCGGTCTGCTGTGCGGATGAGGTGTGTGTCTGGGTTTTTTTTGGTTTGTGCTGCAAGGAGCGCAAAGTAGCTGCTGAGGGTTACCGCGGCTGCTGCAAGGTGTGTCTCGTTGGCTGCGTAGAAGTAGCATGCATGCATTGAGAATAATAGTGAGAATGCGAGCAGTATTTTCGGGTTTGTTTTTTTTGCGAGTGGCTTTGTTATGAGGTTTAGCAGTTTTGGGTGTCTGGTGTTGAATTTGTCGATCATGCAGTCACTTTTGATGGTTTGAAGCTGGTTTGAGTCAATATTTTTATGGTTTAACTCTCACATTACCATGGAACTTTTTTTAGTTTCAGGTTGTATGCCAGTATGTTTGCGAGGCGGTGGACTATGGGGGTGAGTATGAGGAGTATGATTATTGTTTTTGTGGGTATTTTTGTGATGAAGGATGCGAATATCAGGGCGCCTATGAGGAAGTCGAGCTGATCGAGGATGAGGAGCTCTTTCCCGCGCTCTATGTTTATGCGCCTTTTCAGGAAGCTTTTTACTATGTCGCCGGTTATTGCGCCGGATGCCAGAAGGAAGCCAAGAGGCAGCGTCATTTCTGGCAGGCTGAGTGCTGTGAGGTCCCAGTTGGCCTGGATATGTATCTGGAGGTATGCTGCCAGTGTTCCTGCGAGTATGCCTGAGAATGTGCCGCGCCATGTTTTTCCTTTACCGAATATCGGCTTTTTGTCGGTGAATTTTTTGTTGAAGTCTATTGGTGTCTTTCCTCCGACAATAACTGGTATGGGGTTTGATACGTATGCGGGCAGTATGAACCATAATGCCTGTATTATCGGGAGAATGATTTCGTTCAGAGTATCGCCTTTTTGTTTTTTAAACCTGTTCTTTGTTTGTATCTCTCCTAGTCTATATTATTTTAACTGATTTATATGTTTGCGGGTTTATGGTTTTCTCCCGTTTATATGATCTTTTTTGGCTGTTGTTTTGGTGATGGCGGTCTTTCGGGCTTTCTGTTGCTGTTTTTTGCGTCCTTGAATCTATTCGGTGTTTTAATATTTGTTTTTTGATATGTGTGTTGTGTTATATATTTTTTCATATCTATATTGTTGTGTTCTCACATTTTCGTGTTGGTATTTGTCGATGTATATATTTTAATAGCTATTTTGGTGTGTGTCTTTTTGTATTTTTATCTTATTATCTTACTATATTTTTATATTTTCATATTTTTGTTTTATTATACTATTATTTTTTAATATAGATATATTGTTAGTTTGAGGTACAATATATAGTATTTAGTTGAATATCTATTTTATAGTGTCTATTTTATTTTTGGACTTAATTTCCCATTTATATTTTCGGGTGGTTTTACCCATCTACTGCCTGATTTATTTTTGGTATGATAGTCCCATTTATTTTTTTGTCATGTGCGTCTGATGAGTGCTGATACTGGGCTTATCTGCATTTGTTCTATCTATAGTCAAGGCACGAATAAATTGAGGATCAGTTTTATTGCTGCTCTTTATGCCTTTTTTTGCCTTGAATCTTTCATGGAGGGTACATTATATGGCTGATTTATGGGGATATTCTGGGTTTTTGCTGAAGGGGGCTTATTTTGGGCTTCTTTTTGGGGGAAAACAGGCCTGATTTTCTTTTGCCTGTCATTTTAACTCTCACATAATTTCCATTTTGTTTTTTTACCGGAAGCCGGGGGGTGAGGGTCAGGGTATGATAATGGCTGTTTTTGTGTTCAGAGTTTCTTTTCTTTTTGTCCTGTCCCCGGCAAAGTCTGTAGGATTTTCTGCAGTATTTTCTTTGGTCTTTTTCATGGCTTTTCTTTTAGAGGGGGTATATTCTTTGGCTTAGATAGGGCAAAATCAGGGAAAATGCGTATTCGTATAGGTACTGGAATAAGTTTATTTTTTATGCGATCTTCTGAACTACTTTGTTTTATACTATATCTGAATACGCTATTTTGTCAATGTATACCCTTGATTACATGGCAAATATGCCTGAAAATAATGAAAGCGGATATTTTATTTTGGTTTATATCCGAATGAGTTTTTCCGGCTATCAAAATCAGTGTGCTGCGAGGGTGTGTTTGAGAGGTGCGCAAGATGCTGTTTTTCGGGTTTGGTGTCTTTTGGGTTCAGGTGTTTTTTGTGGGTAATTTGTCCTGTTTATATGTTTATTTGGGTAGTTTGGATTATTTATTTTTCCCAGTTCTTTTGTTTTTGTGGTATGAATTTCCCATTTATCTACTCAATATATGGATTTAATTTGTCTGGTTTTTTGCTGGTCAAATAGTGCTTGTTTTTGTTTTGTTTGTTGTAAAATAGGTTATTTTTGCTTGTTTCTGTGTTTTTTGGTATTTTTTTGTCTTTATTTTTGTTTTTGACTGTTTTTCAACCTCATAAAAGGTTGATCATCAAGTGCGTTTCGCTTCGCTCAAGCGCACAAGGTGTTGTTTTTCTTGTTTGCCTCTGCTCAAGCACACGAATGTGTTGTCTGTTATGGATTTGCTCAAGCGCACAAAAGATTGTTTCAGGTACCTTCTCTCGATTCCACACCCAGCCGTGTTCTTGTTTTATTTTGTTTTTGTTGGTCGGGTGGTGGTGTTTTTTTCTTGATGCGCATTTATTTATATTTTGGTGTGTTAATCTAGTTTATGGGAAGGAAAGCATCTTCGAGGTATCATACAACGGTTCTTGTTAAGCCGTTGGATGCGTCTGATTTTGAGTCTCTGCTGCAGCTTTTGTATCACGGGCCGAAGAACCTTGATCTTCCGGATCATGCGCTGACTTTTTTGAAGGAACTTCGGGCTTTAGGTCCAATGGGGCGTTTTGACAGGTCTTGTTGGTCGAAGTATTGTGATGAGCATAATCTTTCAAGGACAACGTATTATACAATGATTAATAAGCTTCTTGGTGTCGGGCTTATTGAGGTTGTTGAACGGGACTATTATAAGCTGTCCAACCGCTGCGAGAGGTTCTTTTCTACAATTTCGGACGCAGTCCATGCTTTTATGGTCAAGAAGGAGCAGTATCAGCCTTCAGAAAGTGTGGATGTCAAAGAGTGATGGTGTCTGGCTGTTTATTTTTTGTTTTTGATTTCTGAGATGTCTACTTTTGAGAATTTGCGGCAGATGTTTTCGAGGTCTCCTGAGATGTCTTCTCCCAGTTTTGTTAGTTTTATGTATTTTACGCGGCCTTTTTTTTCGAATACTACGAGTCCTATTTTTTTGAAGTATTCGAGGATTTTTACTGTATGAGAATATGTACAATCCGCGCTTTTTGCAAGTGTGGATGCATAGCTTTTGTTGTTGTCTGCTTTCAGGCCGATGAGTATTTTTACTGGCTTTTCATGAAGAAATATTTCGTCTAATATTGATTTTTTGTGATTCATGTTATATCCCTGTGTGCCTGATTCTATTAATGATTGTTCTGGTTTTTATATGTAATTGATACAGTAATATTTATTTTTTGATGTTTATATAGTTTACTATACTTTGCATTGTGTGTTTTTTATCCTATGTATTCGATGTTTTGCTCTTTTTTCGGGCGGATTAGAGGCAGGTTGATTGGGGGAGGAAGCATTATCTGTTCTGATAGGTCGATTACGCGCGTTATTGACTTTCGCAGGATGTTGTTCATTACCGGGAGCGCGATGTCTTCGGGGAGTTTTTTTTCCTTGGTCCATGTTTCATGTATTTTCTCTCTTTCGCCCCGGACTATGACGTTGCCGCCGACCTGTATCTCGCCAATTGCTTTTTTGTCTGTTTTGTAGGTTGTCTGGAAAGTGAAATTTATTTTTGTTGCTTTTTCTTTGGAGAAGGGGGTGCTTATTTCCTGAATGCCAGTTATTTTGGTTTTGTTGTCTATCCTTATGTTGCCCTCAGGGATGGAGTGTTTTTTTGCCTCTATGAAGTCGAGGTTTATTCCAATTATCATTTTGTTTCACCTATAGTAAAGTTTATGGGAGATGTAGTATATAAAATAATCAGTTTTTTTGCATATTGAGACATCGAGATATGAATATATCTATATATTTTTTGTATCTCTTTATAATGCGATGGGTATTCTGGATTTGGTATGGGAGATGGTCTAGGTTAAATAATATCGTTTGTTTTTAGGTGCATGAATACGAGAAATACTACGAATATTGTTACTATGATTATTTCTATGATGTCTTTTTTGTCGATTTTTGCGTGGCCGAAGAGGATGTGTAATATGTTGTTTTTGTCTATATCGGACTTATTGTCTTTTTTTTCATTTTTTTCAGCAATGTATTTTTTCAGATGGTGTGACTTTTGTATGACTGCCGATTGCTTTTTGTACTGAGCTGACTTTTTTTTCTTTTTTGCCATGATTATTACCATATTATTAGTTTTGTGTATATTTTATATATGTTTCTGAGTATGAGTTGGCTGGTAGCCCCCTGCGGATTCGAACCGCAGTCGCAGGGTCCAGGGCCCTGCATGATTACCGCTACACTAGGGGGCTGTTGTTGAATCATGTAATTGTTGTATATTTGGATGAACCTACAGTTTTAATAATCTTTTTGGTGAATTAGTGTGTATGGTTAAGATTGTTAAGATGAATGGGGAGATGGATGAGTTTAGCAGGCAGAAGGTTTTGGGGAGCTGTGAGCGCGCGCGCGCTTCTCCTGAATTGTGTTTGCAGATTGCTGATTCTATTGAGAAGAAGGTTTATCCGGGGATGCATACCAAAGAGATTCTTTCTATGATTCATTTGATGCTGAAAGCAGGGGATAAGAGTTCGGCTGTGAGGTATAAGTTGAAGGATGCCATATCCAGGATGGATCCTGAAATCCATGAGTTTGAGTTTTTTGTTGCGCGCCTGTTGAGGTATGAGGGCTATAGGACGCATCGCAGTCCTGAGCCGAAGGTCCAGGGGCAGTGTGTTGATCATGAGATTGATGTGGTTGCTTCGAGGGCTGCAGAGATTGCGATTGTTGAGTGCAAGCACCATTACAAGGATCATACGTTTACTGGTCTTGATGTGCCGATGAGGCAGTGGGCGAGGCTTGATGATATTGGGAATGGCTGTAAGTTGAGGCGCAGGAATTCAATTGATGCGACTTCTGCGTGGGTGGTTACGAATACAAAATATTCTGAGCATGCTGTGAGGTATTCAAAGTGCAGAGGCATTAAACTGGTTGGGTGGAATTATCCGAAAGGCGGCGGGTTGAATGAGGTGATTGAGAAGCATCGCGCTTATCCTTTGACTATGACCGGGCTGTCGCGCGATGAAAGGCAGAGGCTTGTTATGAATCATATCTATAATGTTCTTGATTTTCTGCATGCTGATGAGGTTTTGCTTAAGAGGACCGGGTTTGAGGATTTCCGGGTGCGCAGAATCAAGGGGTTAATTGAAAGATTAATAAATTCAGGGGTTAAATAAGTTAGTTGTGATTTGAATGTCTAAGAAATCTGATGTGTACAAGAAATGGGGAGTTATTCTTATAGGGCTCTTGTTTTTGGGTTCTATGGCAGGTATTGCCCTGAATACTTCGGGTAGCGGGCCAGGGGGGGCGGAGCTGCCGGAGGAGTTTGTTCTCTATGAGGATCTGACTGATGCGCAGAGGAATGTCTTTTATAATATGCGTGGAACTGTTGTTGTTTTTACGTCTGATCCCCTGTGCGGGTTTGAGTGTGGTGAGGTGCGCAGCAAGCTTGAGGCGCTGGCTTCCAAGTATCAGTATGCGGACCGGAATTTTGTTTATCTTGTTCTGCTCCAGAGTGAGGGTGATATGAGTATCAGTGTGGGTAATTATCATGGTGTTGTTGATGTGGAAACTGTTGATGAGGTTGAGGACAGGATATGCGAGGTGGTTGAAGCGCACCCGGCCTGTATCGAGAGGGGCGCGATTTCT
Organism: uncultured archaeon; assembly: GCA_965370705.1. Lineage (GTDB taxonomy): Archaea > EX4484-52 > EX4484-52 > EX4484-52 > B79-G9 > B79-G9. The sequence goes on from CBDUVR010000083.1 coordinate 6,129, forward strand.
GCGGTGATGAATTATAATTATACGCGCAATGAGACGTCTGGTGAGGCTGTTAATGAGACTGAAGAGCTGGAAGAAGTTGTCGAGTAATTGTTGTCTGTAGTTCTTTGTTTGCGTTTATGAAAATTTCCCCGTTGCATATTTGTGTAATCCGCCCTTGAACCCCCACCCACCCGACGTCGTTTCATGTCGTTTCAGATGGCTTATTATGGTGTGATATGTTATCTGTAGTCGAAAGGATTTTCTTTGAAGTGGTCGTAGCCTGTTTTTTTGAGT
>CBDUVR010000084.1:0-6396 GCA_965370705.1 uncultured archaeon
CGTCACCATCCATTATCTGGACGGAAAAATTCCAGGTTGTTGCCCATCCTGCAGAGGCAGCTGCCTCAACACCGTTCACTCTCAGGTTCTGATAGTAAGGATCCCAGTTTACATTTATGTCAACTGTATAAAAAGCAGACTGGTTGTATGAATAACAGGAATCCGTGCTACTGATATAACCTAACCAGTTCTCTAAGCCAGAGCCCCATCTCCCGTCCGGTGCAAAGTAATGGTACGCGTGCCCTGTTGCGTTTGTCTGGTTGCTGTCACTTGTTATGTTTGATGTTCCGGGACCTCCTGATGTAACATTGAAATAGATTGTAAGGGCATTAGAAATATCATACCCTCCAATGTCCTGATCATACACTTGCAACACAAATTCTGCCGGCGAAGAGGGTGTTGCCGTATCCCCGTCGCCGCTAAGATAGTCAATCTGGATTTTGTCGTTGATAAGTGAAATGGGTGCTACGCTGCTGTTTTCCTTTATATTGTTGTCAAGGTCTGTTGCATTGAATTTGTAGTACCTTGTTCCCATTGCCTGCTTCTGCGTACATGTATAGTTGTATAAGAAAGACAGTACCGTTCCGGAACACGGGCTGCAGCTGTCTGAGCCAATTTGCGCCCATTCTCCACCGGAAGCCATTTCCCAAAGGTAGACCGTTACTGTATCTACAGTGTCATCAGTCACATTTATCGTGAAGTTTCTTTGCGCACCCCATCCCCCATTCCCTGGATCAACAGAAGGGTTTTCCAAAAGAGGGACTGCCTTTAGATAGAATGCATCACCAAAAGTAGAAGAACCTGCATGATAATATGCCTTTGACGAGTTCATTGTAACATTGTAGGCTCCCTTGTAAAAGCCAAAGTCAGTTGCTATAGAACACTTCCAGACACTTTCTCCACCGTCGTAACTTGCAAGGCAGTTTGCGACCTCAAAGCCGGAAGAGTTAATCATTTTGAAATAGACCACAGCATTTGATGTGATGTCTGCATCGCAGTCATCTTTTATAGTGCCCTTGAATGTTATTGTGTCTGTTACTGAATAATTTGCAGTTCCGTCCGGAAGTGTTATGGTGTTCAGGAGAGTGCCGTAAAGCATGAAGGGCAATGCGTTTGCAGGGGTTGGCTCTGTCAAGTTCCCCTTGAAACAATCTGCCCCGCTTGAGACACCTCCTTTCCAATAGTTTTGTCCAAGATAAAAATCCGGGTGACACCAAGAGATTGTAGTATTTTCCATCTGCCTGTTCAGATAGCCTGAATTATTAACTGTGATGTATCCTTCACTAAAAGAACTACTGCTTCCGAACCAAGATATATCAACACGTGAATCTGTAATGGATATTTCACTTGGCGTTATTGCTGTGTTCCGATCAGCATCCACAATCTGAATAGTAAAATTGAACGCAGCACTCCTGTTAACTGTCGCGTTCCACCCGGGGCTTATATTGTATACATTGACATCGTCTTTTTCTATTGCAATAGAATATCCTGAATCAGGCCCCCAGGAATTGTTATAGTTGCCTGCTGAATTGTCAGAAGCATTTATCCTGAAATATGCATCAGTATCCAACTGCGAGTAAGTGGTGTTGCACACAAAGCCCTTGTAACTTATGGTCTTGTTTTGCTCGGGGTCGCATGAAGAGCACAATGTCTCATTCAGATAACTGTGCAGTCTTGCCACACCATATGTTTCGTTCCACCATAATGTGAGGTTAACATTGTCGCCCTGCGGGTCAACAACGCTTATATTGAAATAAAATCTCTCGCCCCAGCCGCCTGTTGTTGTGGTTCCCCAACTTGTGTCGCTCTCTGCCTTTATTTGCGGGTTGCTTAATTGCGGGCTTGCCTCCTGCCAGCACCATGTGTATCTTACGGTATTAGTTTGAGTTGCAACCTTACCCCCCGTATGCAACCGAACCATAAATGTAGAGGTATTAAAACCAAGACCTGTAAGATTACAGGAGTTAGGGTAACCTGAATCATAGACATAATTATAATCACAACTCCAATAAGGCCCCACCATGTCATCTATAAGTGTTGGACACTCCGTATCAATATCACTACAATATGAAGGATAATACAACGTTGAATTTTCTGAATCATAAATTCCAATATACCCATCATTCGCATTACCTGTATCTAGATATTGGAAATTTAATGTGAAATTTACCATCTGACAATCTATTCCCCCACCAAGACAATTATTATTCCCTGTATCAAAAGAATAATCACAGTTTTTTGAAGATTGACCGGCGCAGGATTTCGAATATTGCTGTTCGTACTCAACACAAGTATACCCCGGCAAACCATAATCGCTTGCAGACAATTTCGGGACTGTAAATACAATCGTGTCGTCAACCCCGTTTCCGTCCGAGTCCATGAACGTGACATTGAATCGGGAATCATGCATGATTGACGTTGGCTGGTCAAAGAATTTCTCTGTACCGTTCAGCCACATAAGATCTATAAACCCGTTTTTCAACAACTTATCGTAGTGCTCGGGATACGGGACTTTCACAGTGACATTCTCATAGTGCAATGTATCGTTCTCGTCATCGTGGCTTATTCTTATTGTATCGTAGAAATTGGTGTTTGGCGGAAGCTCGTCTTCAGGCACATTGCCTATTTTCATTTCAGGTGCCGGAGTCTCGTACTCGACAACATATTCGCGTGTCTCCTTTGGCTTGATTGCCGGCTCTTTCCATTTTCTTGCACTCGCCATTATTTTTGGCTGAACTGATGATGCTGAAAGAGAGCCGCTTTTTTTATTTTGAATGTTTTCTTTAACAATAATGTTTGTTGATAATGCCGGAATGCCTGCATCAATTTCTTCATCAAACACTTCTGAATCATCTATATTTTCAACGCGTATTATCTTGTACCACTTGACCGGCTTTCCAACTTCTGCGGAGCCCTGAATAAGTTCGACTTGTTCAATCAAAAGTTTTGTTTCATCTGTTTTGTTGCACGCAACAAAAATTCCAATTGAATCTGTGGCGCTTATTGAGTTATTTTCTGTGACCGTTGCTGTCGCAGTTATGGCGTATGTCTCATTGCATTCATTTGGAACAACTGCTATTTGCCCTCTAACCAATTCGTTGGCTCCAAGAGAAAAACTTTTGTCGGTTTCATCTACTGAAAATACAGAAGGGATTTCAAGATGCAGTCTTATGTTCGAGGGGGCATCAAGGGAGGATATTTTGTACAATATATAAAAGCTCTCTGAAACATTCACAATTGGCGGCGAAGAAATTGAGATTGTCAGGTGCGGGTAAAGAACCTGTGTTATTGTCACGTTGACGGTTTCGTTTTCTGTCTGGTTAAGTGTTTCATTCAAAAACACTGTCTGGTTTGTCTCGCCCAGAGTGTCATTCAAATCATGGGTTTCTGATTTACTCGTTACACTAATAGAAGTCTCGCTTTCTGATGAGTAAATAAACTCAGAATTCCTTCCTTCAAAAACCGCTTTCAAAACATAGCTTCCTAAAGAAATATTCAAATCGATTTCTGCTTGTCCGAAATTATCAGTTGTTTTTGTTTCAAAAATAATTCCGTCAATATAAAATATTATTTCTGCCTGCCCAATTGCCGAGCCGTTGTCAAGATACAAGTTGGTGAGAGCGTAACTTTCGTTTGCCTGAAGCTCAAGAATTGTTTCTGCCCAGACATTGAATGCTGCGGTTGCCTCAATCGTTTTTGGAGCTGATACATCTGTCGCCCCGACAACCATCCCGGTGATGTTCCCGCCACGTGTTGAGTCGGTTGCAATGATTAACAAAGCAGCTGCAAATAAAACGAACATCGGCAAAACAATATGCCCCTGCCCTGGCTTTGATTTCTTTGCACCCCTTAGGTTTCTGTGCGGATGCCTGCCTTTTCCGAAACGCCCTGCTTCAAGCCCGATAGTGGTGAGGGTATTATTCATATGTGACCCTCACTTTGATTTCGTTTTCCCCGAGCAGGGTTTCGTAAGACAGCTGGATAGTAAATTGCAATTCAGAAGATTCGCCGGCAGCAAGGGAATCAATTGTTGTGCTTGATTCTGTAGCGCTCGCGCCATCCGGCATTTCCAGCTCAACCACAATGTTGTTTGCAGCCGCAGAACCGGTATTTGTCAAACCAACAACTAAAGTGAATGTGTCTCCTCTTTTGATATCTGCTGGAAAAGCAAGCGAGACTTCCAGTGTTGCCTCTTCAAAAGAAGGTACTGTAATGTCCGGCACATCGCCTGTGCTGTTGCCATCAACCGGCAACTCCGGAAGTTCCAAAACAGACTCTAGCAAGGTGGTTTCGTTTTCCGGTTCATCTATTGTCTCATTGCCTGAAGCGGTTTCATTTATTGGCTCAGGTAAAACAGGGATGGATACATCACGGGTTTCATTCGCATCAACAGGTTCGGGTGTTTCTGATTGTAGAATCTCTTCTGTCTCATTTGCCTCTGGAATTTCCGGTGGCACTGTGCTACTTTGATTATCCTGTGTTTCAGGGACTGGCTCTTCCAATGCTGAAGAATCCGCAGGCTCCTGTAATTCATCAGGATTGTTTTGTTCTTCTGCTACGGGTGTCTCTGTTTCTGCCGACTTATCTGGTGCCGGCTGATTGCCATCTGGACTTTCACTACTATCGCTTGCGCCTTCTGGCGCTTCTTCTAAAACAGGTTCGCCTGTTGCCAAAGAATCTTCGCCCTGCTCAGGAACGCCAACAGCAAAGCCTGTCGGCGTAACCATACTATCAGAAAAAGACATATCCTGTGCTGTAGAATTCACAAAATTGTAGGCAACGATAAGGGACTGGCTAAAGACGATTCCGCTTAAGAAAATGAATGTAAGGGCATTTGCCTGCGATTTAAGGGATACGCAGGATTTTCTTATACTTGCCTTGGCAAAAGGCGTTTTTAGTTTGCAGGCAATGGAGTTTTTTTTTGATATAATGAAAAGAAACAACGTAAGCAGTACTTCGTTCATGAAATATCTCCCTTAATGAGCCCCTATAACCAATGCATTGGTTAACCAATGAACCTATACATTAATGTACATATATTGAGATAGCGCCATATATATAGTTTACAAGGGTTCCAGAGACATAAAAGGGGCGCTTTAATGCGTTTTTTGATAAAAAAGTAAATTGTTAATTGTTAACGAATCCCTTTATTTTGAAAAACAGTTACCCCCATAAGGCATTTGTTAATTGTTAACAAATAAGAGCGTGTTCTGTATTCATAGTACATAATACGATGCATGTGCATCTTAACACTAAAACACTGTAATGTTTAGTAAAGAAACGTCTGCGCACCTGTGCGCCCTGTAATCTCACCGGCATAATTTGTCAGCATCATCTTTTCAGCTTCTTTAGTGTCTTTGGTATGGCCAAGCACCCAGCCAAGCTTGACATATGCTGTTTCAGGAAGCATATCCTCGAGATACAACACGCCAAGGGAGAGGACTTTTCTTCCCTCGCTGTATACAAGAGGGTCTAATCGACCATAAAGTGTTTGCGCTGTCGCGCAAACAAGCATTCCTGAATTGATTGCGCGCTTTATTGCCGGAAGCCAGCTCTTCCTGCTTTCATCTGTTGCCACATGGCCGAGTCCCGTTGCCTCGATTACGATGCCACGGTACTTTTTTTCTCTCAAAAACTCAATCATTTCCGGACCTGCGCCGGGATAGTATTTTATGAGCGCGACCTTCTCCTCAAACTTTGTGTCTGCAATCACTTTTCCTTCTGCCCTCTTTTTGTGCTTACCTAAATATTCTGTGTTCCCATCAGGCCATATTTTCGCAACAGGAACTTCATTTATCGGACGGAATGTATGGCGCACTGAAGTGTGCATCTTTCTTACCTTTGTCCCACGGTTCGCGTAGCAGAATGTATCTGATGATTCGCCGTGCCCAACCAGAACAACCTCTGATAGGTCTGAGTTCGCGGCAACGTGTGCTGCGCACACAAGGTTCATGGGTGTGTCTGTGCTCCCTCTGTCTGTTGAGCGCTGTGAGTATGTAAGGACAACCGGCTTTGTAAGGTTTTTCAGCATAAAAGACAATGCTGCTGAAGTATAATGAAGTGTGTCTGTACCGTGAGTGACTACAACACCCGCGTCCCCCTCATTTAGAAGGCGCGCGCAAGTCTCTGCAAGCTTCTGCCAGTGCTCATGCGCCATATTTTCTGAAGCCATTAAAAATGGTGATACCACTACCGGCGTCACCCTAATGCAACTCGACGCTGACATGGACCACGGTCCCATCATTGCCCAAACCACTCAAACCATCGATATCAATGACAATGTCACCGACCTTCTTACTAAACTCACTTCTATTGGTATCACTCTTCTTCAACAACAACTCCCTCTCATCGCTTTCAAAAAACACTCTCTTACTCCCCAAAAACACTCTCAAGCTA
>CBDUVR010000085.1:0-6099 GCA_965370705.1 uncultured archaeon
GTCTCCCCGTCAGCCCTCTTATACTGGTAATTGAACTCAGTCTCATTCCTGGAATTAAGCCCTGAAAACTCCTTCTTGTCAACCCCAAACCCCTCATCCTCAAGCCTCTTCTCCGCCTCTTGGAACTCCTCATCAGAAGACACTCTCTCATCAAGCTCTTTCGCATCATCATCAGAAAACTTCTTCAAATCCTCAATCTTCCCATCCTTCATCTTCCCTGTAATCTCACCTTTTTCACCCGTGGACTTCTCATAATCATACTCAAACTCAGTCTCGTTATCGCGAAGCGCACTGCGCGTCTTTCCCTTCTCCTGGTACCCCCTATCCTCAAGCTCCTTCTTCATCTCCTGGAAATCCTCATCAGAAGACAACTTCTCAGAAAGCTCCTCATCTACTCTCTCATTTGCCTCACGAGCCTCATTCTCCTGCTGCTGCTTAACAGAACTCATATCCTGGTTCATCCTCTGTCTTGACTCAGAAAGCTTTTTTTGCATCTCATCCTGCTGCTTCATCATCTCCTCCATCTCTTCGCGCTGCTTTTCCTCCTCTGATTTCTGTTGCTGCTGAGGCTGCTCATCAAACTGGCACTCAGATTTAGTCGACATACTCGAAAACACAGCATTAGGATTCCCCCCCCTAACAGTCACATCAACCTTATTCTTGCTCGCAACAACCTCCTCCTCCCCACTCAGAGGATTCGTATACTTGACCTCAATTGTCCCAAGAGTAAAAACACCCCCGTTATGCACCTGCATACTCTCATACTCAGAAATCCCGACAGCATTGGCAGGAATCTTCCCCTGTATGCACTGCGTATCAATCGTACTCCCCCCGACAGAATTCATGTCCCTTATCTTCACAACGATATCCTCATCAAAAGGATTAGAGATATTCAAAAGAATCTTGACTGTCCCCCCGCTCTCAACTGTCGCAGGCTCGGCAATCTTCTCAACCAAAAGCCCGTCTGCAAACGCCAAAGGCGCCATCAGCAAAACGAAAACAATCATCCAAAAGCGTATCATCACAACAAAACCCATTATTTTTATATATTGCCTTAACAGAAATCATCTGAACGTAATATTATACATGTGCCTGAAAAATGACTTCGCATTCTCAAGACTCTCGCTAGCAGGCTCCCTGTTAGCCTGAGAAAGCTGCCGATAGGTGAATCGGCCCCTTTTCGCTTTCTCCATACTGAATATTCCAAGAAGACTATCTGCCCTGATAAGTGCATTCTGGTATATCTTCAATAATTCCACATCAATGGCTCCGTCTTCAGCCAGTCTCCCGAACTCCTCATACGTCTTTCTGTGCTCCTCTGGCGGGCTGGTTCTTATTCCTTTCTTCAGGAGATACGCTTTCGCAGCATAGAATATACAATAATATGAATGTGATATCACAGCACTAAAAAAACTCAACGGATGATCCACATAAACCACATCCCTCTGCAAATCTTTTTCCTCAGTCAGCCTGAATAGTATCTTTGCAAGCTCCAGTTCATTTTCAGCCCTGTCAAGATATAATCCTAAATCCATTTCCAATACCCATCCTCACAATTTTGTAAAATATATTACTATTATGCAGCGCAAGATTCTTCCTTGCAATTTCTTTTCCAACATTGGCATAATCTACTCTCAACATCTCCAGAAAATCATCCGTCGTAATTATCTGAACATCCAGCTGAAGAGGTGATTTATTGCTGCCAGAATTAACAGCAATTTTCATGTTCCTCTCATATGTCTTATCAGGAATCATAATTGCAATATCCAGGTCAGAACTCCGCTTACTGGTATTATCAGCATATGATCCGAAAACCACAATAGAATAGAATATCGTGTATTTTTCTATTTCAGATTTCAATATCAAGACGCTTCTCTTTACCGGCTCTGGAAGCTTTTCCTGTAATACCAGCTCAAAGTAATGGTATACTGCCTCATTCTCATGATTTATAGTATATAACTTTGATGTCCCTATCTTCCTTTCAGTTACCAGCTTCTCGCACAAAAACCTTTTTATCGCATTTTGAGTCACAGAATTCGATTTTTCCCCGGAATACTGCTTAATCTCCCCAAAAGAATATTCTCTAAATGGATTCTGTATAAAGACAGAAAATATCTGAAGTTGTTTTGAAGTTAGCATATTCTACCTCTTTTGCGGTATGATTATACCTGTTTTCAGGTACATTTAAATATCTTTGCATGACCCAAAAAGCAATGCATGCATCACGAAAGCACCCTGTACTTCACATACCTCATATAAAACTCAACCACAACAAGCATAAACGCAAGCATGACAAACCACACCCTTGTGCTCGTCTCCTGGTCCCTGCGCTCAATCTTCTCAGAAAGCGCATCATAAATCCCATCAAGCGTGCCGTCATCAACAGACTTGAAATACTCACCGCCGGTCTCGCGCGCAATCATCTGAAGGGTCGCCTCATCAAACTCAGCATAGACCGGCCTGCCAAACCAGTCCCTTCCAAGCACAACCTTCTCATTCGACCCCATGCCGACAGTATAGACCTTGATATCATGCGCTTTTGCAAACTGAACACCTTCAGCAGGCGACACGATACCTGCGTTATTGACACCGTCACTCAAAAGAATCACAACCTTCTTCCTCGACTCAACCGAGGTCACCATATCAACCGCAAGCGCAAGCCCGTCACCGATAGCAGTCTTCCCCTCCTGTACCCTGATAGAAGCAAGATTAGACACAGTCCGCTCACGCGACTTCGTCAGAAACGACTGCGTCGTAGCCCCCTCGGAAAAAATCACAATCCCCGCCCTGTCAGTCGGCAAAAGACTATCAACAAAAATCTTCGCAGACCTCTTCGCCGCCTCCATCCGGTTCGGCTTATAATCCGGCGCCTTCATGCTCCCGGACACATCAAGCGCAAGCACGACATTGACACCCTCCCCCTTGTGCGGGAGCACAATAAAAGGGTCAGAAAGCGCAAAAATAACAGAGATAATGACAAGCATGTTCAGGTAGAAAATCACCCTGCTCCTGTAGCTCGCATCCCTGCCGCCCATCGCAGTCTTAAGGAGCGCAAGATTCGAGAATTTGATGGCAGATGCTTTCTTTCTCTCCCTGCTAAAATGATACAGGTAATATATCATCACCACGAGCGCAAAAAGTATCAGCCACTGCGGTTGTTCAAAATGCATTATTCCCTCACCATAACCTTCTCATCCAGCTTCCTGCTAAGATTCACAATTCTTGAAAACACTTTTCCAAGTATCTTGACATAATACAGATGATAAATCACATTAAGCGGCATAATTGCAACAACAACCCAGTACAGCTCAAGACCGGTATCCGCCCAAAGAAGATAACCAAGCGCAGCCAAAAATAGCAGAACCTGCTTCAGGGGATAAGGAACCGAAAAGGGCATTCTTCCTCCCAAAAGCGAGCGCGAAAGTATAGCATACGCAAAAACAACACCAAGAAAAATAACTTCAATTGCCCCAACCTGCATGATATCAATCTTCAGGTAGCTGAAATACTTAAGCACAACCACAGATGAAAAAACAACCACAGAAAGAACAGCAGTAACAAAGACTCCCTTCAGGAGCCGAAAAGAGTCTCTCCTGCGGTCAGTGCCAAGTATGCATATCATCACAAAAACGACTGCCAAAACCGCGAAAATAGACATTAGCGGAACCTGCAAAAGCGCACGAATCATACCGGACATACAATCTACCCGAATCTCCTCTTTTTCTTTTCCCTGAAATATGCAGTGACTGGCTTCACCCAGCCATCTTTTGTATTTATCTTCACAAAGTCAATCTTGTACTTTCGAAACATTTTCTCAGTAAACGACTTTTGCGAAGCCACCAGATGGGAATACTCTTTCACAAACCCTTCATCAGACGTATCCACAGTCAGCTGCTCGCCAGTCTCCTCATCCTCAAGCTCGATCAATCCGACATCAGGCATGACTATCTCTCTCTGGTCCTCCACATGCACTGCAATGACATCATGGCGCTTCGACAGCATTTTCAGCGGCAGTTCAAACCTGGAAAAATCATCCATAAAGTCTGAGATTAAAAATATGACACTCTTTCTTTTTAATATTTTCGAAAGATAATCCAGAGGAGCGCGAAGATTAGTACCGCTTTTTTTCGGCTCAAACCCAGCAAGATCATGGACAATCCGCAAAATATGCCTGCGCCCTGCCCTTGCAGGAAAATACCTCTCAACCTCATCAGTTGAAAGGACAACCCCAATACGGTCGTTATTCTTGAGGCACATGAATGCGATGCTTGCTATAAGCTCCATGCAGACATCCTTCTTAAGCGCATTCTGCGTCCCGAAATCAAGAGACCCGGACACATCAAACACAATATAGACACAGAGGTCCCTCTCCTCAATAAACTCCTTGACAAAAGGATGACCCATACGCGCAGTGACATTCCAGTCAATCATCCTCACATCATCGCCATGGCGATACTCCCGGACCTCGCTAAACTCAATCCCCTGCCCGCGGAAGCGCGACTTGTAGGAGCCGCATATCAGGGAATCAACAAGTGAATTAACAGAAAGCTCAACCTTTTTGACCTTTTTGATGATGTCTTTTGCACTCTTCTTCCGGGATGCTCTCTCATTCAAAGAACCAGTACTTTTCATGGAACATATTTATCATCCTCATTTTTATAAAAAAAACTCTAAAACCTTTATAAAAATGCCCCCCCAATTTATTCTGGTGAACTCCCGTGAATTTCAAAGGACGAGACATAATAAACATCGAAGACTTATCCCGGAAAGAACTTGACCACATACTATCTGTTTCTGACAAAATGTTCCCTCTCATAAAAAAAGGCTCTAACTTATGCAAAGGCAAAGTGCTTGCTGCCCTATTCTTTGAGCCAAGCACAAGGACAAGGCTCTCCTTTGAAACCGCCATGGCACGGCTCGGCGGCAGTGTGATAGGATTCGCAGAGCCGGGCGCAACATCAGCAAAAAAAGGCGAAGTCCTTGGAGACACTATCAGGACAATAGACGGGTACGCAGACATAATCGTGATGAGGCACCCGATTGAAGGCTCTGCAAAAGTTGCAGCAGACTATGCAAAAGTCCCTGTAATAAACGCAGGTGACGGCGGCCACCACCACCCAACGCAAACCATAATGGACCTCTTCACAATAAAAAAAGAAAAAGGGAAAATTGACGGATTGAACATCGGCCTCTGCGGGGACCTGAAATACGGAAGAACAGTCCATTCATTAGCATACGCACTCATGAAATACAAAAACGTCGAAGTCACATGCATCGCCCCGGAATCACTTGAAATGCCGCGCTACATAATAAACCAGCTGAAGATGAATGGCGTCCATGTCATAGAAAAGAGCAGCATCGAAAAAGCAATAGAAGACCTCGACGTCCTTTACGCCACAAGAATCCAGAAAGAGCGCTTCGGCTCAGAAAAAGAATACATGGATGTCAAAGGCAGCTACTATATAGATGAAGATATCATGAAAAAAGCAAAAGACGACATGATACTTATGCACCCCCTCCCGCGGGTGGATGAGATAAGGTACGGGATAGACAATGACAAGAGGGCAGTTTACTTCAGGCAGGCGCACTACGGCGTTCCCACAAGAATGGCCATGATCGCCCTGCTTCTCGGCGCAGTCAAATAACCTGTTGGTGCAAAAAATGAAAGAAGACAAGCTAAAAGTAGAAAAAATAAAAAATGGCACAGTAATAGACCATATAAGCGCAGGCAAGGCCCTCGACGTCTACAAAATACTCAAAGGAATGGAAAAGCAAAGCATAATCATAGCCATCAATGTCCCGAGCACCAGGATGAAAAGAAAGGACATACTGAAAATAGAAAACAAGCAGCTTGGGTCAGATGAATATAACTATGTTGCCCTCATAAGCCCTGGCGCCACCATAGTTTCCATCAAAAACTACAAAGTAATCAAAAAACAAAAAATAGAGCTTCCCGGCAAGATAAAAGGCATAGTAAGATGCAAAAACCCTGTATGCATCTCAAACCACGAAACATACATTGTCCCTGAATTCGATGTCACATCAAAAGATCCCCTGGTCCTAAAGTGCGTATACTGCGAGCACGAACTCAAAATCTAG
>CBDUVR010000086.1:0-6042 GCA_965370705.1 uncultured archaeon
AGTCCCTCCTTTTTTCCTTTTTTTATTTTAATAAATTTTATCTTTCATTTTACAAAAATCTCAGAGGCGTAATGAAATGCAAAAACTAAGATTTAAAACCGAATCAGGAAAGTACGCAGAACCGCTGGCAATATGCAAAATATCCAAAGATGAAACAGGAGTCACATATATTCCCGAAAGTGTTTCACTCGTATACGAACTCAAAGAAGAGAAAGAAACATTACACAACAATGACGGCAGAACAGATATAGCAATCATCACATCGGATGGTAAAGTATATCTATCCAAAGACGACATAAAAACAAAGGTACTAGAAGAACCGTTACCTCCAAAGGAAACAAGAGATATATTTACTGAAAATAAGAGAGAACTACAGAGCGAATTCTTCTTATACGGGAATCTTTCCATGGTGACAGAAAATCTAGAAGCGCTCAATAATTACACCAATCCATCACTTAGAACCAAACTTGAAGAAGACGGGCACGAACCACAAGCACTATACCATATACGAAAAAAAGACCTGCCAGAAGAAATAATCACACAAATACCTGAAACATACGAAGGCACAGAACGCGGAATACTATCAAAAATATTTGGCGAATCTCCACAAGTAACTATCATCTGCGTTGAAAAAGACGACAGCAAAAAAGAACTATACGCTGAATGGTACGACGAGCACAGTGGTTACACATCAAAAAAAGTAGCAGAAGGAGAAGAAGTCCCAGACTATTTCAAAGAAATTCAAGCAAATTCCGCTATTAATCCATATCCACTCGACGAATTACCCATTCAATAATAACTCTATCTATTCCACTTCTTGCAACTAGCAAAAATCCCCCAACCCCTTCTGCAGCGCATCTGCAGGCGCAACAGCACTCTCCTTCTTCTCCTCATGAACTCCAGCATCCTCATCAAACACAGGCACCCCATACTCCCCGTCATACCCCGGCTTGACATAGATGCCGTCATCCCTCGCCCTGATAATCGCAGAAGCCATCTTCTCAGAAGTAACCTCCAACAACCTCTCCTTCGAAGCATCCATAAGAACCTCATACTCTGACGAAAACCCCTTCATAATATTATAATACTCACTCCACACCCTCTTGGACGCAAGCTGTGAAACCCCGAAAACCCCCTTGACAATCTCAGAAAGCGGCAGAAGCGTATGAAAATCAGGCGCATCCTTCGGCTTAAACCCCTCAGGCCTGTCAGCAAGCTCCTCAACGCGATAAAGCACCCCGACAGTTAAAGGCTTCCCGCACACAGGGCAAATCCCGTGATGCGCTACAGTCTCCTTCGGGCTGAAAACCACCCCGCACTTCGCATGCCCGTCAAAATGATACCTCCCGTAATCCGGCTTAACCTCAACCGTGCCAGCAAGCCCGCGCCGCGACATGATAGCACCGGCAATACCATCAAAAGACATCTCAACATCAAAAACAGTCGCCTCACGCCCCATCCTCCACGGCCAGAAACTGTGCATATCAGAAAAAGAAACAAGCGCATACTTATCAAGGCAGCTAAGCCTCCAGTTCATAGCCGGGTCAGAACTCATCCCCGTCTCAATCGCATAAATATGCTTCGACTTATCCAGAAAGCACTCCTCAATCGAATCAAACCCTGACTTGCTACCGAGCGCCCCGAAATAAGGAGTCCACACATGCGCAGGAATGACAACAAACTTTTTGGAAATAGACAACAATATATCCATAAGCTCGACACTGGAAAACCCGAAAATTGGCCTCCCGTCATAATCAAGCCTCCCCCTCTTCGAAAGCTCTGAAGTAAACTGGGAAGCGCACTCGCCATCAGGCGCAAGAATCACATGATGCACCCTGCGCCCCTTGCCCCCCTGCTTATACATAAGCGAAATCTCAGTCTGCCACAGGAAAGGAAACCCTGATGAAGTCCTCAATATCCCATTCTCATCCTCACTAAGCTTGGAATTAATCTCCTTGACCCACTCAGGATGCGTAAAATCCCCTGTGCCAAGAAGCCCGACACCTTTTAGGCGCGCATACTTCTCAAGATTCTCAATATTAATAGCCTTGCTGCACGCCCTGCTGTAGCGCGAGTGAATATGCAGATCCGCAATAAACTTCATCATAACATTTGGCATCTAACCTTTTAATTCCTTCTGCCACAACGATTTATAAATTTATAAAACACCTACATCAATAACACACAAAGCACTCGACAAAAAAGGTAATAGAATGGATCAAAAAACAACTCTGATAAAAAAACTGGAAAATTTCAAAAAAAATGTCTCAAAAGAAATCCAGATAAATAAAATGATTTTTTTTGGATCAGGAGCTACCGGAACCTGCAAAAAATACAGTGACATAGACCTCATAATTGTCTCTCCGAAATTCAAAGGCCTTAAATTCAGAAAAAGACCACTCATCCTGTATAATTACTGGGACATCAACTATCCAGTAGACTTCCTCTGCTACACTCCACAGGAATTTAAGAAAAAAAGCAACCAGACCACAATAGTCCGACAGGCAGTCAAAGAAGGAATCAAATTGTCATAATTCACTTATCTTCACTGCTCAGGCAGTTTCCCTCAACACATTCAACATCAGCCGCGACTGCGGCTTGATTAATTTATTCAATGGGTCATAAAACAATACCTCTACACTGACTAGCTCGCGCATAATAGCTTCACTAAAGTCAACCGTCTCTGTACTCAGAGACTCCTCTTTTTTGAAATGCTCAAGAAAATTAATTATCTTTCTCCTTTTCTGTTTATCGCAAAAGCGTAAATAAGAATAAAAACTGCTTTTCTTCAAATTCATCATTTCACCGGGCGATTCTGAATTCCTTAAATATTCCTGCAGATACCAGCACTCACCACCAACCTTGTCATACACGCGCCCTGCAGCTTTCTCATCAACACCCTCAGCAGCAAGCCACTCAACAGTGGTTTTTTTGGCAAAAGAATCAAGCAGATAAAACTTACTGGTTTTCTCCAATATGGAATTATTATAAATTTCATCAATAAACAGGGAATCTGAAGACATGCATATTACATGAGCCAGGTGTCCGGATTTTGTAATTGTCACAAAAAAATTAAATAATTCCTCTAAAAGTTCTTTTCCCCCGTTAAAATAAAGTTCCTTTAGCTTCTGGAACTCGTCAATAACAATAACCGGGTGCTTCCCCTGTTTTTTCAGGGTTTCAAGTGTCTTAAGCATAATGCCTGTCGCTGTCTCCATTGAAAATTTATCTTCAGCTACGGCCTCTGTTTTTGTTTTCGCGAACTTTAAAAGATGCAGGTTTAACTCTGTATAAGATACATACTCCTGCTTCTTATTTGTCCTCTCAAAAAACACATCCAGAAAATCAGTATAAGAGCCAAGAATAATTTTTCTCAAATCATAAAAAAAAACTTTGTCTTTGGGAGACTCAGAAATAATTTTCATCATAGTCGTTGACTTGCCTGATGATTTGGGGCCATAAACAAACAAGATTGAATTTGGAACATCACTGATATGCTTCACAAGGTCAGCAGTCTCTTTTCCCTGTTCCAGTAAGACATTCCAAGAAATTTTTCCACCGCAGCCATAAAGAGCATTAAAAATAAACGTTTAAATATGTTTGTCCCGCACAGGATCCCGGGGCGCTGTTGCGCAACTCACAACCAAACGGCTTGCGGATAACGTTTATCAATATTCAGGCATCATATAGACCTCTGCGATAATTTGTTGATATATAGGCAAAATTGGAGATAACTTTATACAAATCTATCAGACTTTTCCGTGATTTGCCAAGAATCCATAGTCTCCGATCCCTCTACACGCTATAGAGTAGGAACATGAACAACTCCGCTGAGTTGACGTTGCTAATTCATCCTGAATTATACCCGCAGCTGATGCCCCTTTTAGCCACCAGTCAATAGATTGGTGGAAATCTTATGATTTATACACTCTAAGTACAGCATCAATTAACTCATCATCATCATCATAATACGACGCCTTCATCGTAACAGTAAGCACATTATCTCTACATGACTCAATAAGCATATCACACCTAATTTCTCCTCCCACCCAGTCATGGTTACGTCCTTGAGAGAGTTCATATATATTACTCCACCTCATATCCTTTACCATTGCCACATTATCAATACATCCCAAGAATTTGTAATAAGAGACATAATCAGGGTACTCTCCATAAATTAATTGATCTCCAGAATTCAACTTAATATGCTCTAATTTGCCCTTTCCTTCCAGCAATAGAACAGGACATGATGACGTATAGAGAGTGCCCTGAAAACAATCACCTCCAGAAACACAGACATCTCTCGCACCCATACACAGATGACGCCATTTGCAGTTGTTGGCAATACAATCCAAGCACGTTTTAAAGTCTCCGCACTTAGGTAATATTGGCTCTTCTACATGTGGAGACTCCTCTTCTTCCTCTGGTTCCTCTTCCTCAGGAGATTCTTCAGGCTCTTTTTCACGAGTCTTTGGGGTCTTTGAAGTCGCACCTTTACCCTTACCTATCTCCTCCTCCTCACCCGGAACCCCGACAAGCACCACACTAGCCTCAACATCAATATAATAATTATAGTCAAACGCAATATCCATAGTCACCTCTTTCCTGGGCATACTGCCAGGAGAAAACCCCGTACACTCCATAACAACATTAGCCTCATCGCCCCTGGAAAGGCTTATGGAACTCGAACCATCTGCACCATAAACAGTACATCCGGGAATATTAAAATTCACAGTATTCAGATCAAGAATTTCACCCGCAGGTTTACCTGAACCATCAAACATACCCGAACAGCTCTTGCTCTTGGAAAAAACACTGCCCCCGCCGGCATTAGAAATCTTCATCTCCATGCGCAAGACACCGCCATCAGCAACAATCGGCTGCATTGATTCAATGCTGACCTGTATAGGAGATGCAGTCTGCTCAACAGAAATCGGATGCTGCGAAAACCCGCCCTTCTGCTCCATAACAAGCCACTCATCCTCACTGATAACCTCCACCTTCGCAGAAGCCGCGGTCCTGTAAGGATAGCAAATCCTCGCATACGCCCTGTGAGTCAACTCGATACCCTCAAGCGGCTCCTCCGGCGACTTAAGCTTCCACATAACACTCTTCTTCTGCCCCTGGGTCTTAAGCTCAGCATCAGCAGCTCTCATCTTCTCTGTAATATCAAAAGCCTGGAGATTTGACGAGATTACATCGCCAATCATCTTCGAGCCCGAGCCATACCATCCATTGCTCAGCCCATAAAGGTTCACATGAACATCATCCTTATCCACATCAAGGCCGCCCGCATTCTGTATATCCAGCTTCAGTATAGTAGACTGCCCGCTCACAAGGCGCACCGGCTTGAATGCAAACGAATTCACCTGGATGCCATTGCCCATGGCAAAGCTGTCCCCCCCAAGCGACATTGTGCCAAGGCTGCACCCGCAGACAAAAACAACAGCAACAAATGCAGCAGCAAACATCAAAAACCTCATTCTCAAGACAAACACCCCAAAACTCCAGCAATATATCCCATCATACCACACGCGCACCAATCACAGACCCATCACACACCTAACACCAAATTCTCCTTACAAGCCACCAACATCAATGATACCATAGCAAACCGCCCCAAATCCTGCTCACCAAGCGATTCATCCATCCCAAAAAATCACCACATGATTTTTGGGATCGGAGCAAACCGAAAATCTGTTGGATTCTCGAAATATTCACCCTGTTCGAATGACTAAAAATCGAGAGACTCGATTTTTGTCATCACAAAAATCCACTATCTAAAGCGGATTTTTAGTGATTTCGAAAATTGGAATTTTGAACAATTTTTCATCGCGTATACTGGCAATGAAAAAACTTGCTAGCGTTCAAAAGTTGGTTAAACTTCTATCCCCACATATTTATTATCACCAAACAACTTTAAATATTTCCTTTGCTTGAATGGCACCAGAATATGTAGATTTCTGACTAAAGTTTACAAGTTATCAAATAAAAAAGAAAAAATCTGACGCAGTACCGCCATATTTTACAAACGCCTTGTTT
>CBDUVR010000087.1:0-6014 GCA_965370705.1 uncultured archaeon
AATATGCAAACAAACTACGCGCACGAAACATTCAGAAAACAAATAGAAACCCTCCTGAAAAAACAAAACATCACGCGCGCAACCCTCGAGGCCCCCCCTGAAAACATAGATGCAGACCTTGCTATGCCTATGTTTTCGCTTGCAAAGGAGTTAAAGAGGGCGCCTGCGCAAATTGCGCAGGATCTTGAGAAGAAGATAAAGGTTCCAAAAGGGTCTCTTGTCAGGAGCATCAGGGCTGCCGGTCCGTACCTTAATTTCTATAAGGATAATGCGAAGTATTCGCAAATTGTTCTTCAGAATGTCATAAAGTCAAAAGATGAGTATGGCAGGAAAGGGCCGAAGAAGGAGAAAGTGATGATAGAGTACTCACAGGCAAACACCCACAAGGCATTCCACGTGGGGCACGTGCGCGGGACGTCTATCGGGGAGTCACTGGCAAGGATAATGAGATTCGATGGATATTCTGTGGTGCAGGCGAACTACCAGGGGGATACGGGGGCGCATGTGGCGAAATGGCTTTGGTGCTACCTGAAATATCATAAGGGTGAGATGCCTCCGAAGGTTGATAGTGAGAAGTGGATGGCGTCGATATATGTTGAGTCTGTGAAGAAGCTTGATGAGAATGCTCATTTTCAAAAAGAAGTGGATAAGATAAACAGGGACCTTGAGAACAATAAGGACAAAAGGCTGACCGGGCTCTGGAAGAAGACGAGGAAGTGGAGTCTCGAGAGCCTTGAGCAGATATACTGGGATCTTGATGCGCATTTTGACTGCTACTTCTTTGAGAGGGAGATGGAGGAGAGGGCAAAGGAAGTGTCGGGGGAGCTTGTTGGCAAGGGTATTGCGAAGATAGATGACGGAGCAACGATAATTGACCTCAACAGGTACGGTCTTGGCGTGTGGGTCCTGTTGAGGAAAGACGGCACATGCCTGTATTCTGCAAAGGATATAGCGCTTGCAGAAAAGAAGTTCAGGGAATTCAAGGTTGACAGGAGCATATATGTGATAGGCGCAGCCCAGTCCCTTCACATGAGGCAGCTGTTTAAGACGCTTGAGCTTATGAAATTCAAGAATGCGGGCAAGTGCTATCATCTTGCGTTTTGTGAGGTCCGGCTGCCAACAGGGAAAATGAGTTCGAGGACTGGTGAGAATATACTTTATGCGGACATGAAAAAAGAATTGTTTGACTATGCGAGAGAAGAAGTGAGAAAAAGGCATCCTGAGTGGAACAAAAAGGAGACAGAGGCGTCGGCAAGGAATGTATCAATAGGGGCCTTGAAATTCGGGATGCTGAATCAGAGCGCAAATAAGTTGATTACTTTTGATGCAAAGGAGGCCATGAATTTCGAGGGGGATACGGGTCCATATATACAGTATACGCATGCGAGGGCGGACTCGATACTGAGAAAGGGTAGTTTTGGTAGCGTGTATGACCCTTCACTTTTGAAGGAGAGAGAGGAGATGGACGTTGTCAGAAAGATATCGTATTTTCCGCAGACAGTAACAAAGGCATGTGAGCTTTATGATCCTAACCCGTTGACAGTGTATCTTCTGGAATTGAGCCATGATTTCAATACATTCTATCATAAGTATCCTGTACTAAAAGCAGATCCCCGACTTCGCGGCGCAAGACTTGCGCTTGTATACGCAGCCATGCAGGTCCTGAAGAACGGGCTGCATCTGCTTGGGATAACTGCGCCTGAGAAAATGTGAATGTCTTGTGGTGGTCTTACACCCTGTAAATGTGTGCGTACTTTATTTTGTCTATTGTCTTTATTCCAGAGGATGGAATTATTCTGTGTTGCAACAGTTTTGAGATTATCTCGTTGCCGATAATGTTTGCACTTTGGGCTGTCTCGATGGTGTCTTTTATTTCTTTGATTGCGGCTGGTTTTCCGCCAAAGAAATCTGGGTCTATGTCGAGAGTGAGGTCGTCTTCAGAAAATTTTTTGCCAAGAAGCTCTTTGTCGCAAAGGGCGACTGTGCAGTTGTTGTTGGGTTCATGGATTTTTAGCAGGAATTCCATAGTGATGCACTACTTGATGCTTCTTACGGGTTTTTCAGCTCCGCAAGCTTCGCATTTGATAAACATGACCCTGTCTTTCCTTATGAGGTTGGTGTCCGGTTTGCTGCATTCATGGCAGAGGACGTATTCTTCGATGTATTTTTCGAATTTCTTGTTGACCATGAATGATCCGAACTTGCCCTGGAATACGCCTGCCTGGCCTTCCATCCCGCCCTGCGATGCAAGCTCTTTTGCAAGGTATTTCAGGAGGTGCTTCGGGTCTCTTCTGATGATGCCTGCTGCTTCTGTGAGGTTTTTTATCATGGTCCTGTTTCCCATGATCATGACGTTCAGTTTCGGGATTTCGAGGCGCTCCTCTTTGAAGACTTTTTCGGGAAGCTGGTCTCTTGCCTGTTTCAATAGTTTTTCGTAATTGTATTTTTCATCTTTTGGCATATAAATTCACTCCGGTAACTATATATTGTACTACATGCGCTAACTTTATATATCTATTTCTGCGCGTCCTGCTGCTAAAATCAATGGTAGAAGAGGTAAAAAAGTGTAATTTGTGTATGGCTATTCAAGATAGATTAAGGCTAATTTAATTCACATTTTATGTTCTTTATATTTCTTATCATCGGTTTAAGTGAATCAATCACTTCTTTTTTGATTTCCGGAAAAAAGTCTCTTAATGGCTTAAAATTTTTTTTTAAATCGAGATAATATACCGGATTTTTTTTGTATATGTAACATTTTCCTGCATTGACCTTGATTTCTGAGATTTTCTGTGCATGTATCCCTATATCGTCAAGAACAACATAAACTAAATATGCGTCGTTCCAACTTTTTATGTAATTGTCGAGCAGATACTTCTGGATAATTATGGAGTCTGTCTTATTATGGCTTGAATATTTTACCTCAATCAGCGCACTGCGAGTATTTTCTGGATTGTGTATTAAAATGTCTGGTGAAGTTCTTATTCTCATTGAGGTCTCGTCTTTGTTCTTCTTCGATTCATGCGCGACTACTGAGAATGTGCTTTCGTATCCAAAAGGGAATGCATGATAGCCAGAGCGAACAAATACTTCTTCTACGATTGACTTACTTATTAGCCCAATTAACCTGTTCTGAAAGAATTCCAAACTCTTTTTCATAATTCACTATTGAAGCGTAATTATTTATATCTTTGTCATTTTCTTAAATGCACTATTTACAGGAAGTATTCATTCGGGGTTATAATGCTTTTATTCTGCCTGCTCTTGGTTCGTAGCATGAGCCTTCTGCAAGGAGTTCGTCTATTGCGGATTCGCTTACGGATTCGGGGAGGCCGGCTTTTTCTATGATTTTTGTGTATTCTACACCGTCTCCTGTGTCCAGTTCTTCTATTGATTTCATTACTATGGTTTTTGCTGCTGTCGTGTCAGTTTCTTTGCTGTCCTCTTCGTTTTTTTCTTCTTTTACGGTTTGTGCGCTGATGACGTTTTCGACATCCTCGCTTTTTATGTCCTTGTTTTTGAGGCCTTTTTTCAGGTCTTCGATGTCTTTGTGCTTTTTTGCTTCGGCAATGATAATTTCGCTTTTTGATTTTTGCTTTGAGAGCATATGTGCCAGCTCGATTTTTCTTAAGGTCTCGCAGTTGGGGTCGTCTATCTTTTTGATGATTTCAGGATAAATGTGGGTCTCGTTGTTGTACTGTCGTATGCGCCCGATGATGTCCACTGTGTCGCCTTTTTTTACTTTCTGGATATGGGCTGTGTCCTGGAATGCCTTTATTCTTATCATGCCTGTGCTGTCGTCTAGGACAATGAAGCCGTATTTTTTATCGTCGCTCACGTAAGTGTTTAGGGCTGTTGCGAGGATGTGGACTCTTGAGAGCTTGCGCCCGTCTTCTGTCAAAATGCAGTTTGGGTTAGATTCGTCCTGTGGTGTATATTTACCGTGAGTGATGTCCTTTATCCTGCATTTTTGGGCCGTAAGCCTTTTTTGTTCGATCATGGTTTTACACTCTCCTTATGTGGCCCTGCCTGGGCTCGAACAGCTCGCCTTCGCGCTTGAGTTTCTGGATTATCTCTTCTGCATCTTCAATGCCCTGCTCTTCTGCTGATGCTTTTATGTCCTCGATGAGGACTGATTTGTCTTCTGTCTCTTTCTGCATATCGCTTATTAGTGTGAGTATTATTCTTATCTTGTTTCTCTGGCTGCTTGTAGTGCCGCTTTCGAGGCGGTCTATGTCGAATTTCCCGGTCTCGGGGTCTATCCCGACTTGCATGAGGCAGTCTGTCAATAGTTTGATCGCTCTTTGTGCGTCCTCTTTTTTGACATTGTCTGAGAGCCTGACTCTTGCTGATGCTTCCGAGAGTCTGACGAGTGCTTCCAGCTGGCGTGCGCCAATGGGGACCGGTGCTACTTCTTCTGTGCCTGCGTATTTGCTTCTTAGGCCCACGTAGAATCTCTCGATTTCCTTTTGCGCGGCTTTTGATAGTTTCGGGCTTATGCTGGCTTTTACGTAGGAGATGTATTTTCTTAAGGTGCTGCTGTCAAGGGGAGGGTTCTGGTCTTCGGGGTTTTCGTGCATCTTTAGTATGTGCCTGACAAGGAGTGTGTCTTTTTCTTTGTTTGGCTCGTCTCTTATGGGGAAGATGAGGTCGAACCTGCTCAGTAGTGTGTCCGGGATGTCTATCTGCTCAGGGAGAGACTGGTAGGGGTCGAATCTGCCGAATTTGGGGTTTGATGCTGCAAGTATTGTTGTCTGCGCGTTCAGTGTTGCCTGTATGTTTGCTTTTGAGATTGTTACGGTCTGCTGCTCTGCAACTTCGTGCATTGCGCTCCTGTCTTCCTGGGACATCTTGTCCAGCTCGTCTATTGCTACAAGGCCTTTGTTTGCGAGCACGAGTGCGCCTGCTTCAAGGGCCCAGCCGCGCATGAACTCGTCTTTGACTACGGTTGCTGTAAGGCCTGCGCCTGATGCGGATTTTCCGACGACGTAGCGCGCCTTTGGCGCGAGCCCTGCCGTGTACTTTAGTATCTGGCTTTTTCCTGAGCCCGGGTCGCCGACGAGCAGTATGTGTATGTCTCCTCTTGTTATGACCCCGTCCGGGCGCACTTTTCTTATCCCGCCAAAGAGCTGGAGGGCTATTGCCTGCTTTATGTCCTTGTAGCCGTAGATTGAGGGTGCTATTGAGTCTGTTAGCATCTCGTAGATTTTCGGGTTCTCGGAGAGTTCTTTTATCTTTTTCTCGTCTTCGGGGGAAATCTCTATTTCCTCGAACTCAAATTCTATTGGCTCAATGTAGTTGCCGTCTATGTATATGTCGCGCCTCTTGCTTTCTTTCCCCCGGTCTGATTTTATCGGGATGTCATCCAGGGTGCCGGTTACGACTACTTTGCTTCCCGGGACGACTCTTTTCTGGAATTTCGGGTCAACCAGATCGTTTTTTATGAAGACGCCTATTTTTCTTGCCTGGGCGCTTCCTTCGAGCCTTTCAGGGGATTCTTCCACTTCAAGGCGCTGGATGTCTACCATCTTTCGCTCTACCATCTCGAAGCCGCGCTTGTTGCCGCATTCGCACATGTAGGGTGTGGTGAGGTCCTGGTCTTCCTGGAGCATCATTATGCGCTCGCCGCATGCCCTGCATTCGAATGTGGCCAGCACGATTTCGGGCCTTACTTCTGATGCCTGCTTTATTATTCCTTCTACAGCGATAAATTTTTTCAGGTGCCTGCTTCTCAGGTTCTTGATGCTTACTGTCTGGGTTTCAGGCAGCCCTTTTATGCGCAGTTGTATCTGGGATTCTATCTCTTCCCCGACGTCGACGTTTCTCATTGCCTCATCTGATGCTTTGAAGAATTCTTCAGGCTCTTCAAGAAGATGGTCTGCGATTTCTATGTCGAAGCGCTCGAGGTCTGCATAGTCGATTACGAGGGCTGTCCTGTCCTGGACTGCTTTGAGGAGCTGGGTGTAGCATACTTCTGAGAAGAATACCTCGAGTTTTGAGAGCAGGTCTGCGTA
>CBDUVR010000088.1:0-6014 GCA_965370705.1 uncultured archaeon
TGACATTGTCTGCAAGGTTTTCCAGCTTCTTGCTAATAAGAAAATATGACGGGATCAGTGAAATGTTTCTTATTTTAGATGAGTACAGGACATTTGAATCTATCAAAGACACAGAAACAATTTTTGCCATCAAATGATACAGCCTGTCAATTTCGCTTTCATTGAATGCTATCTCATCCATGTTTAAATCTTCTGTAAGATTCAGGACCGATGATTCAATAAGCAGATATATCCTGTACAGTATCTGGTGAACCTCCACTTTCGATTTATCCAAAAGCACTTTTATCTTGATTTTCTCCTTATCTTCATAGGTTATCTCTGTCCCACTCATATACGTCAATGTTTCCCTGATTCTTAACCTGACTCCTTTTGTCAGATTTTTTCTGGAAAAGAGAGTTATGTTCTCAATACCCTGGTAATATATTGCAAAAAGAACCTGGTCTATAATCGGGATATATTCATCAATATTCAGGTAAATATCATTGGTTATTCTCTCTTCAGGAGCGCATCCAGAAATGACCATTGAGCCGTCATTTTTTTCATGAAACACAAGTTCATCTTTCTCCTTGAGGCTGTTTTTTTTCACCCATTCTTTCGGCAATGACACAGAATAAGTTGTTCCTGCAACCAGCTGGATTTTTCTCCTGTACATATGTAAATTATAGTACATATACTATATATATTTTTTCAGAACTACATAGTTTATATGGGGCATCTATATATTTTCAGTAAAACAACCAAGTATCTGGTGATATTATGAATAACATTTACTTGAGTTCTATAATCCTTGTAATTCTTGTGGCAGGATGTGTTAATAACAGTGGAAATGGAGCAGGTGAGTCTTCACAGGAAATACAGATAAAAGGCTCTGACACACTCCTGCAGTCAGTTTCCAACATGGCAGAAGAATATGCCAAAAACAATCCGGATATGAGAATATCTGTCACCGGCGGGGGATCCGGGACAGGCATCGCCGCGCTGATTAACGGCGAAGTTGACATTGCCGACGCTTCAAGGCCGATCAAGGAAAAGGAGTTGAACCTGGCCGGGGAGCGCGGGATAAATCCCTATGAGTTCATAATTGCAAGAGACACCTTATCGGTTATTGTGCATAAAGATAATCCTGCGGCACAACTCACCAAGGAAGAGATAAGCAAAATATACTCAGGGAAAATCACCAACTGGAAAGACGCAGGCGGGAATGACCAGGACATCACTCTTTACGGGCGCCAGAGCACCTCAGGCACCTATACGTACTTCATGGAAAAAATAGTAAAAAGCGACTATTCGCTCCACATGAGAAACATGGAAGGAAACCAGGCAATAGTTGACGCAGTAAAACAGGACAAGTCGGGAATCGGCTATGTCGGTGTCGGCTATATTGTAAATCAAAAAGGAGAGCAGATACAGGGCATAAAAGTTGTAAGCGTTGCAGAGAAAGAGGGCAGCGCATATGTATCCCCCCTGGATGAGGGTTCGCAATACCCGATAAGCAGGGCGCTGTATCAATACATCTCAGATAAATCAGTGAAGAATCCTAATGTTCTGAATTTCCTTATGTTTGAACTTAGTGCCCGGGGCCAAGAGATTGTAAAGCAGTCCGGCTTTTTCCCGGTAAGTACAGATGACAGGAAGCACAATAACGATTTATTGAAAAAAATTTAGGAGATACATATAATCAACAGGAACACAGAAGACAAACTAATAGAACTCTTTTTTTCCGCAGTGAGTATCACCGCCCTTCTGATACTCATTGGCATATTCTTTTTTCTCTTTCACACAGGCATGCAGGCATTTGCAGAAATACCCCTGAGAGATTTTTTCCTAAAAGCAACATGGAACCCTGCAGCATACGGCGAGCCGGGATGGGGAATCCTCAGCCTCGTCATCGGAACCCTGATGGTAACTGCAGGAGCCCTCCTATTCTCAATACCTCTTGGAATCGCAAGCGCAATATACCTCTCAGAAATATGCAGCCCAAAAGTAAGAGAAACAGTGAAGCCTACCATAGAGATGATTGCAGGCATCCCGTCAGTGGTTCTTGGATTGATAGGGATTATGTTCCTCTCACCCCTGGTTGCCGGGATATTCGGCCTGAGCAACGGCCTTAACGCACTCACATCTTCCATAGTTGTAGGGATAATGGTCCTGCCCACGATAATCAGCATTTCAGAAGATGTTCTCACTTCATTGCCCCTCGAATTCAGGGAAGCGAGCCTGGCACTTGGAGCCACCAGATGGCAGATGATAAGAATGACTCTGCTCCCTGCTGCATCATCAGGTATTCTTGCAGCTGTGATGCTGGGCCTTGGAAGAGCAGTTGGCGAGACAATGGCTGTCCTTATGGTTGCAGGCAATTCACTTGCCATGCCAGCATCTTTTTTTGACCCGGTAAGGCCTATAACTGCCACTATCGCAATAGAGATAAAAGAGGTTGTAAAGGGAAGCCTGCATTATGAAGCCCTCTTTGCAGTCGGCCTGGTATTGTTCATAATCACTTTTGCTGTAAACTTCGCATCAGACATGATAATAGAAAAACATACGAGGCAGTACAGATGGTAAACGAGAAACTCCGGCAAAGGATATATTTCGCACTTTTTAAGGGCGCAACAATCTTCTCTGTTGCAATACTATTATTCGTATTACTGTATGTCATAAAAGGAGGCTCCGGAGTCATCAGCATAAAATTCCTCACAAGCATGTGGTCTCATGCAGACATAACTCAGGGAGGTATTTTCCCGGCCATTGTCGGCAGTTTCTGTCTTGCAGCCGGCGTCTGCATAGTATCCATACCTGTCGGCATCTCTACAGCCATATACTTAAATGAATATGCAAAAGACAATTTCTTTACAAGAACCATCAAACTGGCAATACGAAACCTTGCAGGAGTTCCCTCAATAGTTTACGGAATTTTTGGTCTGGCATTTTTTGTACTTTTCCTGAACATGGGAACCTCGATTCTCGCAGCCTCACTGACTCTCGGGTGCATGACTCTGCCCTGGATAATAACTGCAAGTGAAGAAGCACTGAAAGCAGTTCCCTACTCTTTCAGGGAAGGAAGCTATGCTCTTGGAGCCACGAAATGGGAGACAATAAGAAAAGTTGTCCTGCCAAACTCATTTGGCGGGATGCTGACAGGCTCGATACTAGGAATATCACGGGCAATCGGGGAGACTGCGCCAATCATCATGGTAGGCGCCACATTCTACATAAGCTACCTGCCCACATCGCCATTGGACAAGTTCATGGCGCTCCCGTATCACCTCTACATCCTCGCCACCCAGCATTCGAGCCCTTATGCAAGGGAATATGCGCTGGGAACTTCCCTTGTCCTGATAGCATTAGTCTTCATCATAAATTCCGGTGTATTCATTGTAAGATACAACCTGAGAAAAGGAAAGGAGTGGTAAATATGAAAGAGAATGGCACAATAATAGAGTTCCAGGATTTCAACTTTTGGTACAACAGCAAACAGGTTCTTTTCGATGTCAACCTGAAAGTGCGCCTGAAAAACATCACTGCTCTCATCGGGCCTTCCGGCTGCGGGAAATCAACGCTGATAAGATGCATCAACAGGATGAATGACCTGATCCCGATATCGAGAATGGAAGGCATGCTCCTGTACCAGGACAGGAACATCTACAATGAAGACGTGGATGTTGTCGACTTAAGAAAAAATATAGGGATGGTCTTTCAAAAGCCAAATCCATTCCCTATGACCATATTCGACAATATAGCATACGGCCTGAGAGTGCAGAATGTCAGGGACAGGAACGAAATAGAGCAAACAGTAGAACATAGCCTCAAAAAAGCAGACCTGTGGGATGAAGTAAAGGACAGCCTGAACATCTCAGCCTTCAGGCTCTCAGGGGGGCAGCAGCAGCGCCTCTGTATTGCAAGAACTCTGGCAATCAAGCCGGACATTATCCTGCTGGACGAACCCTGCTCAGCCCTTGACCCGATTGCCACTGCAAAAATCGAATCCCTGCTAAAGAAACTAAAAAAAGAGACGACAATCATCATCGTCACGCACAACATGCAGCAGGCAAAGAGGATATCAGACCATACATGCTACTTATTGAACGGGAAAGTAACTGAATATTCCAAAACAACTGACATGTTCAACAACCCGAAAAACAAGCTGACCAAAGAGTACCTGAACGGAGAATTCGGCTAACTGATCTACATGTCCTCAAGCCTCTTTATGCGCTCCTCAATCGGGGGGTGCATTGAGGACAGTATGAAAGACAATTCGCAGTAGTTATACAATAGAACCTCCAAACCCAGAATTTCCGAAAGACTTTTAAACTTTAAAGTAGTAACTTATATCATGAAGACGAAGACCGCAATATATGCATTTTCAGGGGATCCCATTACTTATGGGCATATTGATATCATAGAGAGAGTATCTAATACATTTGATAAAATTGTAGTCGCTATAGGCGTCAATCCTGACAAAAAATATATGTTCGACTTAGAAGAAAGAACAGAAATGGCAAGAAGATCTCTCTCTAACATACCAAATGTTGAAGTAATACCTGTTGAAGGTCTATTAGTAGATTATGCCTATGAAAATAACATACCTTTGATCATCAAAAGCGTCAGAAATGCTGCTGATTCTGATTATGAAAATACATTACATCTAGTTGGAGAAAGCCAGAAATTAGGGATAGATACCCACATATTATTTGCGAAACCAGAACTAGCGCACATTAGCTCTAGCACTGTAAAAGCCATACAAAAAGAACAAGGGCTTGTACACGAATATGTGCCATTATATGTGAAACAATGCTTAGAAGCAAAAATGTCGGGTCAATATATAATAGGGATAACTGGCGAAATAGGTGCAGGCAAATCCTATGTAAGTGAAATGTTTAAGGAGATTGGTCATGAAAAAGATATTCCTGTTCACAATATTGAATTAGACCATATTGGTCACCAGATTCTCGGCGAATTAAAAGAACCTGTATATGAGAAAATAAGGAAAGAAATCGTTGACACATTTGGAGAAGATGTAGGTTTAAGTGATGGTACAATTAATAGAACGGTATTAGGAGAGATTGTATTTGGCGATTCTGAAGCGTTGGATAAACTGAATGAAATCATGTATACACCCTTAATTCTAAGAACAAGAAAAGAATTGCGTAAGAAAAAAGGTCTGATATTCCTAGATGCCGCTTTGATTATAGAATCAGACATGGCTTACTTATGCAATAATAATGCTATACTAGTTTATGCTGATACAGATAGCCAAGAAAAAAGGTTATTGCAGAGGAAGTTATCTCAAAAGCAAATAACTCGAAGACTTGAAAGCCAGTATAATTATGAAGAAAAAAGGAACAAATTAGAAGGAATCATATCCCGGGATAAACAAGGCAGGATTTGGACTATTGATAATTCAGATAATACCAATGGTGACGAGGAAATAAACAGAATATTTCAGGAAGTTATAGATGAGTTGGGGATAAAATGAAAGAAACATTTTTACAATTATGGCACCGAACCGGAGCAAAAGGTAACCCTGAAAAAGCATTTGCACAACTTCAAACATTATATTCTGAACCGCATAGGTTTTACCATAATCAAACTCATGTACAAGACTGCTTAAAGCAATTTTCTCAAGCAAAAAAGTTAGCAGAACTTCCAGATCAACTTGAATTCGCAATTTGGTACCATGATGCAATATATAATATCAAGAACAATGATAATGAAGAAAAAAGTGCCCAATTAGCTTACGATACATGCTTATCTGCTCAATTATCTGAAGATTTTGCTAGAAATACATATGATCTGATTTTGGCAACAAAACATAACACATTACCCCCAAGTATTGATGCAGAATTGTTAGTTGATATAGACTTGTCAATATTAGGCAAACCTCAAAAAGAGTTTGATGAATATGAAGAAAATGTTCGAAGAGAATACTCATGGGTTCCAGAAGATATATTCAGAGAAGAAAGAAGATTAATATTACAGGAATTCTATTAAAAACTATATTGTTCGAGTTGTTTATT
>CBDUVR010000089.1:0-5870 GCA_965370705.1 uncultured archaeon
TCCGGTTTGGCGAAGAAATAAATGACAGTAACCCCAACTGGCAGATTGAAACATTTGATGGTACAAGCATGTTGTTAAGGAAGCATAGGGATTGGAATAATCCATTCAACATATCAGACAACGTGACTGTTGTGCTGAGAGCCTACAATTTCAACCAGAGTGCCGTCGGAGGAGCAAACATTTCTGTTGAAAGAGTCATGTCCTTTGGATTTATGGGTGGAAGCATACTGACGCAAGGGAGTGAGTATGGTGTTTCCATAACCAACAACAACAAGACTTATGCTGATGGTTATGCAATCGTGACCCTCTATCCAATAGACGGTGACTGGGACAAAGGAGAACACATGGTTCAGATAAACATTAAAGACGGTTCTGTTACCGAGAGAAAAACAGAATGGTTTAGGATAGGAGACAAGATGTTTTAGGTGGATGGTGATTATATGAAAACAAAGGCATTTATCGTAAGTTTTTTACTGGTCTTGCTGGCTGTTCCAGTGATGTCATACGCAGCAGCAGTTACTGTATCGCAGTCAGGAGCAGATACAGGAACTGTAATGAAAGGAAGAACATTCAATATACAGGTTTCCGGGCTGTCAGGCTCCGGCTCAGTCAACCTGATAGACATGCCTTCAGGATTTTCCACAGAAGAAGGCACATCAAAATCATTCTCCGAAGGTACAGCAAGTGTCACATGGACCACTGCCCAGATATCGCAGACTCAAAGTGACGTAAAAATAAAAGCAAG
Organism: uncultured archaeon; assembly: GCA_965370705.1. Lineage (GTDB taxonomy): Archaea > EX4484-52 > EX4484-52 > EX4484-52 > B79-G9 > B79-G9. Next base: position 746 of record CBDUVR010000089.1, read on the forward strand.
CATTCAGATCACAGGTTCTCCGTCCACAGCAGAATCCTCAAGTTTTGATGTTGTGCTGCCACCATCAATTTCCTTATCAGTCACTCCTACCTCTTATAGCAATGTTGCTGCAGGTTCCGGCAAAGTATTCAGCCTGGACATCCCAAATACCGGCGGAACTTCCGCAAAGTCTGTAGCTCTGACTGTCTCAGGAGGAGGAGCATCCATACAGAGCGGGTGCGATACAATATCTTCTGTTTCCGCTGGAGGCAGCTCATCACTCACATGCACAGTTTCATTTACGAGTTCCGCTACAGCCACTTTCACAGCCACTCCTTCAAATGCTGACTCAAAGTCTGACACAGTGAGTATTAATGTGCCGCAAGCAGCAAGTGGCGAGACTCCTAGCACCAGCCCCAGTACAGGTCCGGGCGCAGCACCACCTGCGCCGCCTGCAGAAGAGGATGAGAATGTCACTACACAAAATCAAAAGAAGCAGGATAAGCCAGAAAAAGTAACTGCTTCCAACAGGCCGGACATTGTGCCGGGCGTAGGGCTTCGCAACAACCTAAAGCTGCAGGCAGCCATTGAAAAAGTCCTCGCCAAAGGAAAAATGAGCGAGAACGCAAGGCAGAACATGCTGAGACTATCAGAAGTCATTACATCAGAAATAGCAACCGAAAGAAACTTCGAGGCAACAGATGAATCATCAAAAATCACAACAAAGATGAAATACAATGGCAACAAAAAGGTTAAGAACTTCATAGTCTACGAAAAAATACCAAAATCATTTGCAGAATCAACAGATAAAATAACAGTTAATACGCAGGGAAAAGTAGAGATAGTAGAAAAAGATCCGGAATACGCGATAGTATTCTCAGAACTAAACCCCGGCCAATCAATCGATATATCATACACAGTAAACAAGAAAGTGGATGCCTCTGTAATCGATGCAATGGCAACTGAAGTATACGCAGAAAGCATTGAAGATACCCCTATTCCTACGGGAGAACCGCCCGTTATAATCCCTGAAGATAAAGGAATCTCACCAGTACTGATCTTCATCATAATACTGGTACTAGCCGCAATAGCAGGTTATATCATCACAAAAAAGCAGAAAAAACGCGAACCATTCAGGCCCACACCAGTGCAGCAGCCGGAAGAAGAAAAGCCTGAAACATCAAGTGAAGAAATCGATGAAGTAAAAGACAAAATAACAGACTAAAACAATGCCTTACTTTATAATCCCGTAACCGATCAATCGCCATCTGCCCTGTATCTGCTTGGAAAGAGCCACCTTATCGCCGGTATCTGCGCAGACAGGAATCTTCAGCTTAAAGCCTGAAACATTACCCGCACCGTCGCATACCCCGACAGTTTTTGCTGTACCAGCATTCATCATCAGCACATCATTCTCAAGTACTCTCTTGACCTGCTCATCTTTTGAGAGGCCGACAACCCGCTCAATCAGGTGAACTTCCAGCTCCAACTCATGCCTCACCGGAGGCAACTTGCCGACATGGCCGGCAACATTCCCGGCAATACTATCTGACTTTGAAATGTAGGGGTCAAGCAAAGTGCCGACAGCAAGAAGCCCGCCGGGAGTCCCTTCCTTCAGCGAATGCGAACCCTGCGCAATCGACATTATCTTAGTCGTAACAGGCCTCCACTTACCATCTATTTTTATACCAGGACGCAACTCAATTTCATCATTCACCTTAAGTTTGCCCTCAACAAGCGTCCCGCCGATAATGCCGCCCACAAGATTCTTCGGCTCTGTGCTGGGCTTATTTACATCAAAGGACCTTGCAACATACATCTTTGGGTCGCATTTCTCATCTCTTTTAGGGGCAACCATTATATCAAGTATTGCAGAAAGCAGCACATCAATATTTGCTCTGTGCTGTGCAGACACAGGAATTATAGGCGCATCCTCTGCAATGGACCCCCTGACAAATTCCTTTATCTTATTATAATTGTCAATCGCCTGCTTCTCATCCACAAGATCAACCTTATTCTGGACAATGATTATATTCTTTATCCCCGCGATATTCAGGACAGACAAATGCTCGATAGTCTGCGGCTGCGGGCACTCCTCATTGGCAGCAACCACTAGAATCGCCCCGTCAAGAAGAGACGCCCCGCTCAGAACAGTTGCCATCAGGGTCTCATGCCCCGGCAGGTCCACAATAGATAACATCCTCTGGTGCACAGTATCCTCTGCATCATTGATGCACTTCTTAAGCGTCGTATAGCAGAGAGGCTCCTTGCACTTCGGGCATTTCCTGATATCCATATCCGCATATCCCAGGCGGATTGAAATCCCTCTCTTGAGTTCCTCAGAATGCTCATCAGTAAACTTGCCTGTAAGCATCTGCGTAAGCGTAGTCTTGCCGTGATCCACGTGGCCCACAATACCCAGGTTCAGCTCAGGAACATACACCTCTTTTTCCGGCTTGCTTTGCTGCTTCTTCGCACCCTTAGTATCTTTCACATCCTTCACATCTTTCGCTTCACTTGTCTTTTTTATATTATCACCATCTAAAACATACTTTCAAAACGCAATAACCAATACATTCGCATTCAAGACAATAATAAGAACAGAAACTTTTATAAGTTATCTTAATAGCAGAAGAATCGCGCACTTAAATAGCACAATAACTATAAAAAAACAACATCAACATAAATGATAATGCAAAAAAACATCGAGCGCATCAGCTTCAAAGACAAAAAAATCATTCTCGTAGGAACAGCCCACGTCTCAAAAGAAAGCATAAAACTTGTAAACGAGACAATAACCAAAGAAAACCCGGACACAGTCGGGGTCGAACTCTGCGAAAAACGCTACAAGACTATCACAAGCAAAAAAAAGTGGGAAGACACAAAAATCACAAAAATAATCAGGGAAAAAAAGACGCACCTCTTTCTTGCAAACCTCCTGCTCTCAAGCTTCCAGAAGCGCATCGGAGATGACCTCAAAATCAGGCCAGGCGCAGAAATGGTCCAGGCAATCAAAACAGGAAAGAAATCTTCCTCAAAAATAGTGCTCCTCGACCGCGACATACAGGTAACACTAAAGCGCGCATGGAAAGAGATGAGCATCAAAGAAAAGTTCAAGCTCACATACAGCCTCATGACCGGCCTCATCCAGCCGGAAGAAATCGAGGAAGAGATGATAGAAAAGCTCAAAGAAAAAGACATGATAACCCAGATGATGGAGGAGCTGGGAAAAGAAATACCCTCTGCAAAAAAAGTCCTGATAGATGAGCGCGATATCTATATCGCAAACAAGATACTCGACGCACCCGGCAGGAAAATCGTCGCAGTCGTCGGCGCAGGACACATTGAGGGCATCAAAAAGCACCTGAAAAAGAAGCAGGAAATCGAGCCCCTTGAAAAAATACCTGAAGGCTCAAAATGGGCAAAATACATTGCCTACCTCGTACCATTAATATTCCTCAGCATAATAGCCTACGGGTTCATGCACCACAAATCTGTTGAGCTGACAATCGGGATGCTCACCTACTGGTTCCTCATAAACGGCACACTATCTGCACTCGGTGCACTCCTCGCACTTGCACATCCCCTTACAATCATCTCAGCCTTCATAGCCGCGCCATTCACGTCACTCAACCCGACAATCGGCGCAGGCATAGTTGCAGGCCTTGTGGAAGCAAAAATAAGAGAACCGAGAGTAAAAGACTTCCAGGACCTGAACCAGATAACCACATTCAGGGGATTCTACAAAAACAGGGTATCAAGAATACTTCTGGTTGCAGCCTTCGCAAATCTCGGAAGCTCAATAGGAACATTTGCAGCCCTGCCCTATCTCATGAGCCTCATCTAATGCTTCGGCACAAACTTAACATCAGACCCGCACACAGGACACGCATCATCAAACGACTCAACCCTCTTCCCGCACGCCCGGCACTTCTTGACCCAGGTAAACTTACGCTTGATGCCCTTCTTCGAAAGCGCAACAACCTCAACATCAAAATGCTTGCAAAGGTTCTGCACAGCATAATCATCAGAAACAACAGCCACCTTCTTCCCCTTTCCTGCAAAATCAAGCGCAAGCGCAACAACCATCCTGTCTGCCACAGAAACCTTGTCATTTGTGGCAGCTGCAGCATCCTCAACAGACTTGACATGCTCGCCCCGGGGTTCCAGAACAGCAAGCCCGAACCGCAACATCTTATCAAACTCAATAGACGCCTGCCCGCTCTTCATCTCCTCAGCAACCTCATAGACAGTCACGCACGCCTTACCTGAAGCAAATGCAGTCTGCCCTTCAAGAAACACAGTAGAATCCAGAACAAATATTTTTTCCATACATAAACATAACCACAATAAATATTTAAACATCAGCACCAAAAGGGTAGTCAAGTGATATACATGATAGAACACAGGATATCATCAGCTCCTTTTAGCAGGATACTAAGAAACAATGGCGCAGAACGCGTCTCAGACAGCGCAGCAAAAGCCATGAGAGACGCAATTGAAGAAACCGCGGAAAACCTATCGAAGGAAATCGTCGCAGTCGCGCGCCACGCAGGCAGAAAAACAATAAAAAAAGAAGACATCGAACTCGTAACAAGGCCGCGATGAAGTATAAATTGCGGATATTCCCGGGAACTCTATCATTTAAATATAGTTCACGCCGCTACTGCATTAGTAAATATAACCAAAAAACAATAGGCGTTAACTATCCGGGCAAACCATCAGGTTTGCTGGATCATAAAAATCACAACGTGATTTTTAATGATATGGCAAAGACATAGAGTCCAAAAAGTTATGTCTTTGACTATATATTTGAAGACTATAAAATAATGGTGGATAGTGAGATGAAGACAAAAGAAAACAAACCCGATATGGAGGAAATAAGAAGAATCAGGAAGATTATAGTTCCTGTGCTTAAGCGCAACGATGTGGTAAAGGCAGGTATATTCGGGTCATTTGCAAGAGGAGAAGCCAAGAAAGGCAGTGATATTGATATTCTGATAGAATTTAAGGGACGGAAAAGCCTGCTTGATTTAGTAGGGGTGAAACAGGACCTGGAGGAAAAAATGAGGAGAAAGGTTGATGTGGTTGAATATTCGACCATCCATCCCCTTTTGAAGAACCAAATACTCCACGAAGAGGTCAA
>CBDUVR010000090.1:0-5742 GCA_965370705.1 uncultured archaeon
ATGACAACTGCCCAAGCGTCTACAACCCCGGGCAGGAAAACTTTGACGGCGACAGTGCAGGAGACGCATGCGATGCAGACGACGACAATGACAATGACCCGGACACAACAGACTGCGCCCCCTTCAACCCGGCAATCAGCCACTATGCATCAGAGATATGCGGAAACGGCATAGACGAGGACTGCGACGGCCAGGACCTCCCCTGCGACGGCCCTATCACAGCAGCAAGGACACTGCCACAAACTGCAGCCGCAGGTGAATCATTTGATGTTAATATTTTTGTAAACGTAGATGAACAGGACAAGCCAAGCATGTATACACTAAGAGAAGCTATCCCTGTAGGCGTCACACTAACTGACCTTGGCGGCGGTCAATATGATCCCACAGCAAGAGTGCTGAAATGGATGATAATAGAAAGCATCTATCACGGCACCTACGTTGAGGACAGGACATTCACATACTCTGCAATGTCAGGAGCTTCCGGAACATACCCATTCACAGGAACCGTGCAGGCAAACTATGAATACTACGGCACCCAGGGAGGCCAGAGCATACTGATTACAGGCGAGGGGCAGACCTGCGCTGATAATGACGGCGACGGCTACGGCAGCCCTGCAAGCCCATACTGCACATACCCGCAGCTTGACTGCAATGACTATGATGCAACAATATACCCGAATGCGCCTGAACTGTGCGACGGGAAAGACAACCAGTGTCTCGGAGACGCAGGCTACGGAGCAATTGACGAGGGATGCGATGTATGCACAGACAACGACGGCGACGGCTACGGCAGCCCTGCAAGCCCACACTGCGCACACCCCGAGCTTGACTGCAATGACAATGATAACACAATCTACCCCAGCGCACCTGAAACATGCGGCGACGGCATAGACCAGGACTGCAGCGGAGCAGACCTGGCATGCCCTGTAGAATATCCAATCGTGGTACAAAACATACAGGTACTTAACGGCGACGGGGACCCTATATCGCAGGTATCTCCCGGCGCTCAATATGTAGTAAACGCGACAAACAAGAATATGATAGGCAGCCCGGTAGCGCCCATGCAGATAATCCTTGTAAGCCATAATGACGTGCCAATCCAGATGATAGCAATAACCGGCACCATACACGCAGGCGAGACATCTGACTTCAGCGGGATGTTCACGCTCCCGGAGACTTCATTACCCGGCACATACACAGTCAAGGTATTCAGTTGGAACCACTGGGCATCCCAGGACGGCTGGGAATCATATTCAGACACAGCAACCACGACATTTAATGTTGTATAAGCCCCGATATTTTGGTGTTCTGATGAAAAGACTGAATCTGCTAATCCTGATAATGCTGGGCATGAGCCTGCTATCCGCAGCATCGTTCTCACAGGCACAGGAATGCTCAATATCCATATACACAGACAAGCCACTATACGGCCCTTCTGATCGGGTATACATATACGGCATGCTCGACACCCAATGCGAAAACGCATCAAACGCAGACGTGGCAGTTGAGGTCATAGCCCCGAACAGGAACAGGATATTCATCGACCAGGTAAGAACAGGCATGAACGGGCAGTTCAGCACCTCCTTTGTAATGCCCTCATCAATGCCCACAGGCACATACACAACAGTTGTAAGCAGCAAAGGCACATCCGGCACGAAGACATTTGAATGCGGGACCTCGCCGGACACAATTATTCTTGGCACAGGCAAAACAAGATACATAAAAAGCGAAACAGTCCATATCAGCGGCATGCTGGTAAAAGAAGGCGCAGCCGCAAGAGATGAGATGGTTGCAATAATTGTGAAAGACAAAGCAGGAAACATAGTATATGTATCACAGCCAAACACTGATTCTTTTGGCGCATTCAGTGAAACGTTCAGGACAACACCCTCGATGCAGACAGGCGAATGCACAGTATATGCAGCGCACGAATACCTCATCACCGAAAGCGTGTTTTACGTTTACCCGAATATCATAATCAACGAGCTGATGTTCCACCCCTCAGGCGGCGATGCAGCCGCTGAATTCATTGAGCTCTATAATCCTTATGATGAAGATGCTGACATAAGCGGATGGTACATCAAAAGCAGCACAGGTGCAGTAAATGCGCTTGCAGGTGAAGACCCTGTGCTCGCAGGAGGTTCATTCGCAGTGATCACAAGCGACATGACCGCAGTACCGGTCCCTGGAAGCGCACTCCACCTGAAAGCAGGCGCATCCATACTCGGCAGCCTCCCAGACACAGGTGCAACCATAACACTCTTTGATGATAATGACAGCATGATAGACTCTTTTACCTACAGGAGCACTTACGGGAGCGACCGCGACGCTTCAGGTGTAATTGACTCAGATGGCGAGGGATCCTCGCTTGAAAGAATCAGCCCCTATGTGCTGACAAACTACTACGCAAACTGGGACTCAGGCATCGGCGCAGCAACGCCGGGCGCGCACAACACAATCTACACAGGATACGCAAATGCAAACATCTCCCTCCTCTTCGCAGACATCCCGCGATACGTCATGGCACAGACAACCATCGAGCTCAACGCAAGAGTAAAGAACAGCGCAGCCATGTACGACCTTGTGAACATTGCATGCACTTCAGGCAGCACACAGGTAGCTTCAAAACCAATACTTCTGGACCCGCTGGCTTACAGGGAGCGCACAATTGAATTTACAACTGAAGCAGGCGACCTGCTGCTCAATATAACCGCAGAATCCGCAGGTGACCAGAGTGCAGATGACAACAGGAAAGAAGGGATTATCACAGTTTTCCCGCCCATCATGAATGATTCAGAAGTAATCGAGCTGTACACAGCCCGGATGCTGATCCCCCCAATTGTTCCAAGAGGCAGCACTTTCCATGTAATCTCAGTACTGGCAAATGAATATGATGGCCCTGTAACCGACATCAGCGTCACGCTTGCGCTCCCGCAGGCTGGAGGATTTCAGGCATCTGCCCCGCTAACAAAAACAGTCCCCATAATCGCAGCAAACTCAGTTGATATAAGCGCAATATATGAAATACACGCGCTTGCAGACACGCCCGATGAGCTGCTGGGCAAAAGAACATTCTCACTCTACTCACAGGGCACAGTCCATGGTGAAGAAACGCACGACGCATCATCCGGGGCAGTGGAGATAATAAACCATTCATCACCTGTCTTATCGCTTGACCTGGCAGTCCAAAAAGAGGCAGATGCAGGCGAAACAGTGCACCTCATTGGTGCAGCATTCAACACAGGCACTGAACCCGGGAAAAACATAATACTTACAATTGAGGCTGAAGGGCTTGAGGTTTTATCTGAAAAAGCGGTTGTTATTAATGAGCTTTCCCCATCATCTTTTGAGATGTACTCATTTGACGTCATGGCAGAAGATGGCGGAGATTATGAGATTATTCTTGAAATCAGGGACCAGGAAGAGAATTCATACACCCTAGAGAGGACACTCCACGTAAAAGATAGCGGGGAAGAAACATCTGGTGCGGACAAGAGCACCACCACAGGCAGCACTTCCGGTGATTCATCAGACAATATGGGCAGCAGCCCCCAAAATGCAGCCCCCGAAGAGAGCGGGGAAAATGATGCACAAGTGCCGGATGACTCAGCAGACGAAGCCTCATACACCTTTGAGGAAGATGATGACGCAGGCACAGGCTCCACTGAAGCGCAGGACATTGAGCCGGAACCCGAAAAGAAAGCGCCGACAGGAAGAGTTTTCTGGTATCATGTAATACCCAGGATAGCGCTCGCGATTCTCGCAGTCCTGCTGATAACTGCTCTCCTGTTAAAGCCTAAAGATGTTTTAAGCGAGTAAATCAACATATCTCTGTCCGATTAGCCTGCAGGGCATACAGAAGTACTTGAATGGAGAGGGAAAAAACGGCTGGAAATTGTGCCAGGTTGAAAGAGTTCCAGCTGACAGAGGAGATAACAACAAGACTTTCTTTCTGAACTGATGCCCGTTCACTGTAATGTTCACAACACATGCAACAAACACTTAAAAAAGTAATGTATCCATAAATAAGAGTTATAGGCACACACATATCGCGGACCCGTAGCTCAGCTGGATAGAGCACCAGGCTTCTAACCTGGGGGTCGTGGGTTCAAATCCCTCCGGGTTCGCCATAAGCTTAAAAACAAATGCGCAAAATATTTACACAATCCGGCAATGATTTCAAGATCGTCACCCGATGGACTTTGGGAACTGAACCTCCCAATGCGCAAATGAGGATGTGAACACCCGATGAGCCGGAGACTATTATACTCTTTCTCTTGGTTACAAGACAGCCATAATCACCCATTAGCATTCGAAGCTTTTCAACATCAGTTGAAAATAAAAATATACTCCCCCAAAAATACCCATAACTCAAAAAGAGGTGTCAAATATGCACAAAAAACTATTCATACCAGGTCCCACAGAAGTAAGAAGCGAAATACTTGAGAAGATGTCAACTCCTATGATAGGACACAGGAGCAAAGAATTCCAGCAGCTCTTTGCAGGCATCATCCCGAAGATGCAGGAGATAATGTATACAAAAAATGTTGTATTCCTCTCAACATCATCAGCCACAGGGCTCATGGAAGCAGCAATAAGAAACTGCACAGACACAAAATGCCTCAACCTGTGCTGCGGCGCATTTTCAGAGCGCTGGCACAAGATAACCACAGCAAACGGCAAGCAGGCAGACACAATCGAAGTGGAGTGGGGAAAAGCAATAAAACCCGAAATGCTGCGCGAAAAGCTTGAAAGCGGCACTTACGACGCAGTCACATTCACCCACAACGAGACATCAACAGGCATAATGAACCCGATAGAAGACATTGCAGAAGTCATGAAAGACTACCCGGGCACCCAGTTCCTGGTAGACGCAGTAAGCTCATTTGCAGGCACAAAAATAGACATAGACAAGCTGGGAATAGACGTCTGCCTGTTCAGCGTCCAGAAGGCGATGGCGCTCCCGCCCGGCTTTTCAGTATGCTCAGTAAGCAAAAAAGCCCTTGAAAAAGCAGAAACAGTACAAAACAAAGGCCATTACTTCAACTTCCTCGACCTCCTCAAATCCTACCAAAAAAACCAGACGCCTTACACCCCGTCAATCTCCCACATGTACGCCCTTGACCAGCAGCTTGACGACATCCTGGAAGAAGGGCTTGAAAACCGCTTCGCGCGCCACAAAAAAATGGCAGATATAGTAAGAGGCTGGACAAGAGAGAACTTCGCCCTCTACGCAGAACCCGGCTACGAATCAAACACATTAACAGCAGCCACGAACACAAAAAACATATCCGTCGCAGACCTGAATCAAAAGCTTGGGGAGCGCGGCTATGCAATATCCAACGGCTACGGAAAGATAAAGGAACAGACCTTTAGAATAGCGCACATGGGTGACATACAAATAGAAGAAATAAAAGAGCTTCTTGACACCATTGATGACATATTAAAAGAATGAGTGCTTTCGGAGAGATTACGAGCACATTAGAAGTCAAATATCCTGATTAGAGTGCTTTATCCTTAAAGCAAGGCAAAACTGATAGCTCTCAACCAAAAACAATAAAACTTTACTGGTACAACGGCTATATAATAACAGAATAGAACAATTATTGTTAATAACGGACATTTTCGAGGTGAATACCATGAAAGTACTAGTAGCAGACAATATATCACAGACAGGCATAGACTGCCTGAAGCAGGAAAAAGGGATAGAGACAGACGTAAAGCTTGGCTTATCAGAAGAGG
>CBDUVR010000091.1:0-5699 GCA_965370705.1 uncultured archaeon
GGTGATTGGATGGTTTTAAGGGTAGCGCAAACACAGGCAGTTTCTATGATTTTAATATCAGGAATAGTTCTTGCAATGGTTGCAGTTACCTATAACTGGGGCGCGCCCATGGTTGAAAAAAGCCAGACAAGTTCAAGACTAATTCAGGCACAGGAAGTCATGTCTATGGTAAAACAGAGGATAACTGATGCTGCAATGTCAGGGGAGCAGAAATCATTTCGGGTGAATCTTGACGGAACGCTTGAGATATCCCCTCTCAAAAACTCTGTGATATACTCTGTAACCACAGAAGGGCTTGGAATCGGCTCAATGTCTTACATTTCTCTTGACTCTGCTTCTGATGCATTCAGCTACGAGACTTATGCACTAAATGCAAGTACTGGTGGGATCATAAATCTGGCTGGAGAAGATTACAATGTCAGTGGATGTACGGTAGACGATGCAGTTAATATAAATGGCACGTCGCACAACGCAGGCGATGATTTGTTCTGGAATGCAGATTATATGCTGGATCATGTAGACTGCACCGGACTGTTTGACGAGTTCACGGTTATCACAGGACCTGAAGAAGAAGTGGTTGGTCTGCTTGGCATAGATACCGCAGGTGTGGTGATGGCAAAAACCGCTGTTGTGGGAACACAATACCTAAACCGCATGCGCCTCGCATACCGTGAGCTTGATGACACCACAACCCTTGAGGGATATAAGATTATAATCCACTCTGAAGGAAACAGTATGGCCTCCGCAGGAGAGCGCACCATAAACATAAGGCGGGAAAATATAGAGAGGGTTCCTTCAGGCTCGAGCCTTGGTGAAGATCTCGTACTTACGCACATATACATTTCAATTTTATAATCTGCCGATTCATTGTAGATGAACATGTTTACCAAGCATCAGAGACTGCGCAAGGGAGCCTATGACGTTGTCGGAGAGGTGATGCTTTTCGGCATGGGGATCATCATAATGGTCGGCATGATTGCTCTCTTTCACTCCATTGAGGATGAGATGCTATCGACGCTTGGTGAAGACCGGCTTGCTGCAATGAACAAGCATGTTGCCTCAACTGCAATGACGCTTTATGAAATTAACTGTACTTCGTGCTATGTAGATTTCGAGTTGCCATCATCCATTGGAAGCAAACAATACACGATTAGCGGAAGCGTCCAGAAGAAGATATTGGTTTATTCGTCTGATGAAACGCTGATTGAAGAATACATACCGGTCCCTGCAGAAGGAGTGGTTCAAAGCCCGGTTAGCCACTTGCGGATTCAGTACGAAAGCACACCCGGCAAGATAAGTCTTTATGGTGTTACAAATTACTAAGAAAAAATTGATTAAGGTTCTTAAGAGCAAGATGAAGAATATAGGAAAAAAAGATTCTTCTGGGAAGCGCCCTGCCACCCCTGTTGCTGTGCCGCATGTCAGGCTTCGGAGATTCGTTAAATTTGCTGTCTCATCTGCGGTCTCTGTAAAAAAGCGCCCGGAACTATTACCTCCCGAGACCTCTAAGACAGACAAAACTGTGCGCAAAATCCGGAAGCCAAAGGTTGGCGGGCACAAGGGCAAAGCAGGAGCCTTAAAAACAGCAGGCGCAATGACTCCGGAAAATGGTGCTTCCCGCCCTGCAATCGGGAGGTTCTTCAAAAAATGCAGGATAAAACAGAAAAAGCCAAAGAAAATATCAAAAAACTCTGAAATCATATACGTTCCGCAATATGGGTCGCAGCCCATTCAAAAGGTTGCAGGGCCTGTAAAACAAGGTAATGTTACGGATTTCGGAGCTCCTGTCAAGACAATAGACCTGAAGACTGCAACTTTCTCGCGTACAGCCCTGTTGAAAAATAGTGGTGTAAAAGAAGAAGACATTAAGCGCATAAATATCTCCTATCCGCTTACACCATTCAACCCCAAGAAAGGCGAAAAGGTCTATGCGTGGTGCAATATAAAATATGATTCTGGCGAGAACTGTCTGGTATATAAAGTCATAGAGCCGCCGCTGACAGAATTTGACAAAAAAGAGATAAGCAGGATAAAAGATATTATTGAGGAAAAAATAGATATCCGTTTTGAGGCAATAGAGAGTGGATCATCAATAGTTTATTTGAGAAAAGCAATTGACGGTATCATAAAGCAGTTTGGCATATCACTTACGAACGAGCAGAAAATGAATTACGAGTACTATATTCTTCGCGATTTCGTTGGCCTTGGAAAATTCCAGCCGCTTCTCAATGACCAGAATATAGAAGATATAAGTTGTGATGGCACAGACATACCGATTTTTGTATATCACAGGAATCAGAAAATTGCATCAATAAAGACAAACGTTGTTTTTGATTCCAAAGATGTATTAAATGATTTTGTCATGAAGCTTGCCCAAAGGTGCGGCAGGGCAGTTTCAGTAGCAGATCCAATACTTGAGGGGGCTCTGCCCGATGGCTCAAGGGTGCAGGCAATCCTTGAGACAGATATTGCGCGCAGGGGATCCAATATTACAATAAGAAAATTTTCAAAAAAACCCATAACTCCCGTACACCTTCTTGGGTATCATTCTGCAGATGCCCAGATTCTGGCATATCTCTGGTACCTTGTAGAGCACAGGTGCTCGATTCTTGTTTCCGGACCGACTGCATCCGGAAAGACGTCTTTGTTGAATGCATTATCATTATTCATACACCCGTCAATGAAGGTGGTATCTATTGAAGACACCCCTGAGCTGCGCCTTCCGCACGCACACTGGGTGCCTGAAATATCGCGCGAAGGTTTTGGTATCGGGGACAGCAAAATAGGCGAAGTCTCTCTTTTTGAGCTCCTGAAAAGTGCACTCCGGCAGAGGCCTGACTACATCATTGTTGGAGAAGTTCGTGGTCAGGAGGCATACATACTTTTTCAGGCAATGGCAACAGGACATGCCGGACTTTCGACAATCCATGCAGATTCCATAGAAAAAGTTATTGACCGTTTGACAACACCTCCAATAAACCTTCCGGCATCACTTGTGGAAACCCTGAATGCTATTGTGTTCATAAAGAGGATACGGCACGGGAAAGCATATGTGCGAAGGATTTTCGAAGTACATGAAATTGTCGGGTATGACCTGAACACAAAACAGCCGAAGACCCGCTTGATATTTAGATGGGATCCGCTTGATGATAAGTTCAACATAATCTCTGATTCAGAGGTTCTGGGCATGATTTGTGAAAACGAGGGCATTTCTGAAACTGAGATGAAAAAAGACCTGTTTTCCCGAAAGAAACTGCTTGAATGGCTAAATGAACAGGGAATTTCAGATTACAGGGATGTTGGAAGCATACTGGCGGAATATTACAGTGATGATGAAAAGGTCATGGACATAGTTATCTGAGCGCCATCATTGGCAGGTGTTTTTTGTGGAAATGAATGAGTCATACACACGGTTTGCATACAAGTATTTCGGGAAAATGTCTGAGCAGTACTTCATGAAATCTTTTGAAGATATGAAGGCAGATATCCGGAAAGCAGGAATAAATGTTACAGTATCCGAATACATTGCCGTTGCACTTACGACATCAGTTATTGTCTTTGCAATGACAACCCCTCTTTTTGCTATAATCTCAACGCTCCTTATCGCAAACATGAATACAGTAACAATAGGACAGACGTATGTTCTTGGGCTTCTTATAGGGCTTCTTGGAGGTGTCTTTTGCTCTACACTGATTTTTCTTTTGTACTACAGCTACCCTTCGCTTATCATCGGTGAACGCAAGAAAAGAATCAATGATTCTCTTCCCTTTGCCACACTATATCTTACTACTGTTGCAGGTAGTGGTACGCCTCCTATTACAATGTTCAAGGCTCTTTCAAGTTTCACAGAGTATGGTGAAATCGCAAAAGAATCAAAACGAATTTCAGAGGAGACTGAAATCATGGGCGTAAACTTTGTAGATGCTGTTGAAAACGCTGCGCGCAGAACACCCTCTGAAGATTTTAGGGACCTCTTGTGGGGAATACACTCTATATTGACTGTTGGTGGGAATTTGCGCCAATACCTGCACGGGAAATCAATAGGCTTTATGCAGGACTACAGGCGCAGGCTCAACCAGTACACGCAGCAGCTTTCGATGTTTGTTGAAATGTACATTACTGTCGTGCTCGTTGGCTCTGTGTTCTTTCTTGTGCTCTCGACAATCATGGGCGGCGTAGGTGGTGGCAGCGCGATTATTGTTGCAGTTCAGCTTATACTTACATTCGTGTTTTTGCCAATAGCATCCTTTGGATTCCTCATACTCATAAAAGGCATATCGCCGACAACATCATAGGTAATACTATGGCTAAAAAATACAGTACCGAAGATCTTATAAAATATATTTCCCTCGGGGGCGGAGCCTTCCTTCTTGCAATAGGGCTCTTTGTCAGCATTGCCGGTTCGCGAGCAGTTGGCATGATGTTTCTGATACTTTCAGTCATCATCGGTGTTGTGCCCTATTCTGTATACAGCTACTTCAAATACAACAAGTATACAAAAATGGAGGATCAGTTCCCGAGATTCATGAAGGATTTTGCAGAGTCTGTAAAAGGAGGCATGGGGTTTCCACAGGCTCTTGATATGGCTGCAAAGACAGATTATGGAGCCTTAAGCCCTGAAATTCTCAAGGCATCACATCAGGTCTCATGGGGAATGCCTTTTCCAAGGGCCATAAAGAAGTTTGGGGAAAGGATTCAGGGAAGCAAGATTATGCGGCAGTCATTCGCGCTCGTGAACGAGGCATTTACTGCAGGAGGCAATGTTGCAGATATCATGGAATCAATAGCTGAAAATATCGGTGCAATACGTAATGTTGAGGACGAGCGAAAGGCTGCGATGTCTCAGCAGGTTTTCATTATGTACTTCATATATTTCATGTTTCTCGGCATCATTGTTGCATTATACAAACTCCTGGTGCCGATGCTTGCGGTCAGCACTGGCGCAGGAGCAAGCGATATGTTTGGAGGTAGCAGTTTTGACAGCTGTTCTGTTGTCCCCTTAATGTGCACTATGGGAGAGGTTATTGGTTTTGCCGGAGAGCATGTCTACTTTAAGACACTCTTCTTTTTTATGTCGCTTGTGCAGGGAATTTCGTCCGGTGTGCTTGCAGGAGCCATAGGTGAAGGAAAGGTTGTCGCAGGCACAAAGCACGCAGCGGTAATGGTTATCGCTGCAATGATAGTATTCATAATGTTCATCTAAGAGCACGCGCCTATCCCTTGCGCGAACAAGTTTGATTGTGCCAGAAAATACAGGATAATAGAAAAAAATATGAATCTAAAAAAACACAGAAAAGCGCAGGTAAGCATAGAGTATGTGGCTGGATTTCTCTTTTTTCTTGTCGCAATACTTTTCGTTTTATTCAGCGTAATTGACAAGCTGCCGCAGTATTATGAAGAAAGCCACAATACACTCATACATGAGACGGCATGGCTGGCAAGCCAGAGGGCAATGAGTTTTGCATCTGTGAGCGGCATGTTCAATAATTATACAATTCCTGTACTTTCAGAATGTATCATTTACACTGCATATCAGCCCGGTTCTGATGAATTCGTGAACGGATGGAGCAATTACACTTCACTGAAATCTTTTCTGGGCATTGATGGCAGAACAGATTTTCGCATGAGCATATTGTCTTTTGAGATACTGGTGTCAAATGAAAGCAGCGGTGTAAATTATACTGGCTGGTTTGATATTG
>CBDUVR010000092.1:0-5685 GCA_965370705.1 uncultured archaeon
TGTTTCAGAAGCATCGTTCCGTATACATGAAGGGTTAGATATAATTGAGACTCTTACAGGGTTCAGGCCCGTAACTTTTACACCACCCTATCATGTGTATAATAATAATACTCTGGTTGCATTAAGAGATAATAATGTCAGTATAATCTCTTCCGGAACTGACGACGTCTATCGTGGCGTTGCATTCAGGGAAGTCGACAATATCAGCCATCTTCCTGCAACCACTGATTTCTATAACTGGGATGAAAAACGCTATAATACTGTAGATGAAATCAAAACATCCTGTAAGGACGCGATGAGGGAATATGATATGTGCGTGATTTTGCTTCATCATCACCATTTCAATAATTCGGATGGAAATCCTGATCCTTCTAAGATTCAGGTACTAACAGATGTTTTAGATTGGGCGAAAGAAAAGGAAAACTCTGGTGCAGCAGAGATTGTAAGATTCATGGATATGATTGACCTGTGCGTACCTGATTGGTATGAAGTGAATACAACCTGTCAGCCGAACAATGTTGTGATTGGCTATTATATTGATAACAATAACTGCTATGCTTTGACGAATCTTGAATCAGACAATGAAATTCCACAAAATAATACCTATTCCTGTGATTTTTGCTTGCCTCACTGGACAGAAATCAATACAACCTGTCAGCCAACTGATGTTTTGACTGGCTATTATGTTGATGCTCATGGCTGCTATGCTCAAACTAATCTTGATTCCGACAATCAGATTCCTGTGAATAACACTTACTCTTGCGATTATTGCATACCAGACTGGACCTGTTCTGAGTATGGTGAATGTTCAGAGAATGGAACACAGTCCTGCATCCGTTTTGAAGATCAGAATAGTTGTTATTCTCAAACTAGTCTTGATTCTGACAATGAAATACCGGAAAATGCCAACAGGACTTGCAACATGATTCCTCCTGTCGTGATAATCAATGAGCCAGAAGCAATAGAATATATGAGCCAGTACATTACATTGAATGTAAGCACAGATGTAATTGCAAATTGCTCTTATACGCTTAATGGCGGCGGTAGTATTGTCTTATTCGGGGATCTGCGCAGTGGAGTGCAAATAATCACTGCCCAGCTCGGTGTCAATACATTGAATATGTCCTGTACAGATATATATGGAAACATAAATGATTCTGCTTTTGTCTCATTTGATGTAGTCAGAGCTGTTTATGAAAATAGTGTTGACTTTGTCAGTGATGTGGTCATGTCCATTAATTCACCCTCAAATGATACTGTTATTGAGATATCGACTAATGACAATCTCTCAAATAGCAGTATAAATATTACCGAATTACTTTTCAACCCTACGAACAGTTCTTTTGGTGTTGTGGAAATCGGGAAGTATATCCAGATAGAGGCTGATGAAAAGCTTGACAGTAACATTACTTCTGCCCTGATCAGGATATTTTATGAAAAAGAGGAACTCGGTCTTAATGTTGATGAAAGCAGCCTTGCTGTTTATTGGTTTAATGAATCAACTGCTGAATGGGTTAAACTTCATGAGGCAATGGATTGGGTCTATGGTGCTGGTGTCAATACAACAGCTGATTATGTATGGGCAAATGTAAGTCATTTTAGCACTTATGGTGTCGGAGGACAAAAACAGAATGGCGAATCGTGCTTGAGTGCACTTGAATGCATCGGGGGTAATTGCGTGCATGGTGTCTGCAGGTCTCTTCAGACATATTGCGGGGATTCTTATTGTGACTCAGGGGAAACGTGTTCAAGCTGCAATGTTGATTGCGGTGACTGTTACTCCGGAGGAAGTTCAAATTCCGGAGCGGTAGTGCCTCCCAAGGATGTAAATATCACTCTTATTGAATCTGTTGATGAGATGCCTGTAGAAAAGGGGCAAATTAAGACCGATATACTTCCGGATACAATGGATGACATTGTAAGGCAAGGAAATCCTGGAGAACTTAAAGATATGCAACAAGGTGAACTGGATAAAGTGAAGCGTCCAAGGGTTATAACAAATGTTGACAATGAAAATGAGTCTGAATCAAATAGTCTGGTTGCGCCGACAGGGGCATATCTACAAAGTTATCGTTATCCAATTTTCGTGGTTGTAGCTATTGCAATCATATTGCTTGTCTATCTTTTCGTTAAAAGCAGGAAAAGTGCAGATAAATACAGAAATTCCCGCCAAAATCCGAAACGGATTTCAGTTATGCAAGTAAGAGAAGTATAATGGTCTCCACTACAACACAATCACTCAATCAGTTCCTTATGGAGCATGTTTAAGAGGATGTGTGTTTTGTCATTCTCTTTTATCCCGAAATATATTGCAGCGCTTTGCCTGTCGTGTGATATGAATTCAATCTCAATATCGAGTTTTGCAAGGCATTTTGAGATTTTGTTCAGTGTTTTGGGGTTTTGCTCCACTTCCTCGCCCACGATTGCTATTGTATGCACGGTTTTCCGGGTTATTTTCCCGAACTCTTTAAGTTTTTTTGTGATATCTCTGTTGTCTGAGGTTGTGTACCCGATTATCGGGTTGCCGGATATGACAACGTCGATGTCTTTGCCGATGACAGCAAATATTTTTGCAAGGAATCCTTCTGTTCCTATCATTGCGGGGTTGTAGATTGATGTGTGGAACTGTTTTGCCATTGTTATGCATTTTATGCCTTTGTTTTTTGCTGATGGCACTATTTTTGTGCCTTTATGGCCCGGGTTGAATGTGTTTTTTATGATTATGGGGATGCCTGAGCTTTTCAGAGGCTCAAGGATTTTCGGGTAGATTATTTTTGCGCCGTGGCCAGCCATTTCTTCTGCTTCAGGGTAGGATATTTCGTATACGGTTTTTGCGCTTTTTACTATTGCCGGATTCGCTGTGAGTATCCCGTTCTGGTCACTGTATATTATGACTTCGTCGGCATCTATTGCTTTTCCTATCAGGGTTGCAGTCTGGTCTGAACCGCCGCGGCTCATTGTGGTCATTTTCCCGCTCTCATTTGCAATGAACCCTTCAGTTATTATCATTTTGCCGGAACTCATGTGGTCTTTTATTATCCTGCATGAGTCATGTATCTTTTGGAAGTAGGGGTTCATGTTGATGAAGTGTATGGCATCAAAGGCGTTTACATAGGTTATGTCATGCCCTTTTTCTTTGAGCATGTAGTATATGAGCTGTGCTGACATCTTTTCTCCGAAGCATTCTATCGGATAGCCGGAATCATCCAGATGAGTTTCTATTTCAGAAATGAGGAGCTCTATTTGTTTTTTTGCGGCTGCGTTGTGTTTTTTGTCGCGGATGCATGCATCTATGAGGTCAGTATGGCGCTTTTTGAGACCCCAGAGTATTCTTTCTTTTTTTGCTGAGGTTTTCAAGTCTATGAGGGCATCGGTTACTTTTGGGTGTTTTTGCGTCTTTCCAAGTGCGGATAGGACTATGCACATCTTGTCTGGCTTGTGTCTCTCGATTATTTTTGCCACGCTATCGAGTGCGCTTTTGTCTGCAACAGATGTGCCGCCGAATTTCAGGACAAGTGTTTTTTTGGCCATTTTACCACGATAGTTAAGGTCGTTACTAAATCATGGAATCTGTGTACTATTGGATAATTCCAAGCTTTTTCATGATGAAAAATGGACAAACTTAACCAAAAACCAATAGACGTTAATCTATCCGGGTGAATCTCCGATTCACTGGATTTTCGAAATGTTTACCCATTTCGAATTTCGAAAATTGGAAATTTGGTACAAATTTTCAAAATCCTAAAATTGCTATGCAATTTTAAGGATATGGAAAAGTCATATCGTCCAAAAAGTTATGACTTTTACTATATATTATTTTAGTGTGCTTAGTACCCTCACTGTTTCTTTTTGGCCAAGCATTTTTATGAGTGACGTGAGTTTCGGGCCGTGCTCTTTGTTTAGTATTACAAGGTATGCTGCCCGGTAAAATGATTTTGGGGCTATTGCCTGCTCGTCTATAATCTCTTTGATGATCTGCTGGTATTCGTCTTCTGTGTATTCTTTTTTGGATGATATCTTTTTTTGGAATTTTTTTAATGCTGAAATTTCTGCGTCTTGCAGTCTGTCTGATGTGCTTTTTGGGATTGTTTTGTTTATTATGAATTTGTATTCAGGTGGCGCGAATTCATGAGCCCATTTTTTTGCGTAGTTCAGGCGGGTTATGACGTGTTTTTTGTCTTCTTGTGATATTGATTTCTTTATGTGCCCTGTGTGGATGAGTGCGTCTATTGCCTTATTAGTGTCTTTTGTTACCTGCATCAGTGCTGATGCGTAGGTGAATGGAATTTGCGGTGGCATTGTTTTTGTTATCCTGCCTACATGCGAGAGTTCATATACTCTTTTTTCGTGCTCCTCTTCTTTTTTGTTCTGGATGTGTTCTTTTCCGTAGTAGATGCGCTCTGTTTTGTCATAGGATTCGTATAGGAGTATTATCTTGTTGGTTCCGACAGGGTCAAAGTCTATTGTTGCATGGGGGCGGGTTTTTACAAGGAGATATCTTAAGAGGTTTGCGGGCGCGTAACTGGTCATGTCTGTGAAACTCACACCCATACCTTTTGATGTGCTCATTTTCCTGCCGCCTATTGTAAAGAATTCGTATGCTTTTCCTATATCTTTTCTTGTTGATGGGTAAGGGGGAGGATAGTTGAATATCTCGTCGCTTATCGCGATTGCCACGCTTCTTGAGCCGCCGTAGGTGAAGTGATCTTTGCCGGCGATCTCTACTGCTACGCCGATTGTGGGCCATTTGGCTGCCCATTCTACTTTCCACGGGAACTTAGCGCTGCCGTTGTAGGGGCTTGTTTCGCCCTCGTAGCCGCAGCCTTTTGCCCAGTCTACCATGTTGGGTTCGCAGCGGTATTTTATGGTTTCAGTGTCAGGGTCCCATTTGTAAGCATAAGTTGTGCCGATCTTGCCGCACTTTTCGCAGACAGGGTTAATCGGTAGTCTTTTTGTGGCGATTGAGCCTTTGCGCGAGAAGCGGGTGTAGATTTCCTGTATCCTGCCTGCATTGTCGAGAGCTGTTTTTATTGTTTTGTTGAACCATCCTTTTTCGTAGGCTTTGCCTGTGTTTTGTATCTCTGCCTCGATCCCGTATTCTTCGAATTTTTGAATGCATTCAAAGAAGTAGTAGTCTGCGAAGCTGTCATATCCTTTTACAGGAGAGGGTATGTTTCTGAAGGGCATGCCGAGATATTTTTTGTATTTCGGGTCAAGGTCTTTGTTGAACTTGTCGAAAGGATCGATGTCATCTGATGAGAGGATGAATTTTGCTTTCATTCCTTTGTCGCGCATTGCTTTTGCTATTGAGTCATGGATTATCCAGCCCCTGCCTGCGCCGATGTGTATTTTTCCTGATGGTGTTTTTTCGTCGTAGACTATGTATCCTTTTTGTTTTACTACTTTTTTGAGGATTGGGTCAACTTGTGCGCGCTTTTTTACTATATCTGCTATGCGGTCTGCCCAGTGTAGTGAGTTTTTGTCTTTTTCTGTCATTTTGTTCACCGGATGTTATTGTGAATATATATTTTTATTAAATGTGCGCCTTGATAAATGTTTTGAGTTTGTTTTTGCGCCCTGGTGTTGTTGTGGTTCGAGCGCGGTGAATACTACCAAAATATAATAAAATATAAGCTTTTCGCTTTATACAAAGTGTATGGATCCTTATGGCTTGACATTAGAGGA
>CBDUVR010000093.1:0-5624 GCA_965370705.1 uncultured archaeon
CAGATTGTCCCCCGGATAATATTTCAGTCACACCAGCAATCGAAAAGAACTGCAGTATTTTCAATGAAGGCCCGGGAGATAATTTCTTCTGCTGCCCGGATGCAGATAATTCCGCAATGTACGGCTGCGCCGACCTGACACTCAACAAGCAGGAAAACGAATCATGCACATGTCAACCCGAATGCGCCGACGATTTAGTATGCAACGGCCCCAAAGGCGACATGCACTGCTGCCCTGAGGGATACAAATGGGACGGGACAGAATGCAAAGAGAGTCTTTGTTCAAGCAGTGTATCATCCTGCTATGGCCATTGGCACTGGGATCACTATGGAGCAAAGGAAATGACAAACATACAAATTCATGCTTGTGATTATTTCGAAGTATGCCATGATCCTGTTGTCAAGCCAATAGCACAGGAAATTGTTAGTTGCTGCAATAATAAGTGCGAAGGGAACTGTCACACATTGTGCAGCCGTGCACTTACAGACTCAGGACTTGCCGCATCAGACACAGAAACAACCCGGAAAAAGTGTTATGGCCTGTATGCCATCCTTGGGATGGGTCCGGCCGCCAAATGGACAAGAGGGTACCAACTCCACTTGGAAGAGCCGGCGTCAATAATGTTCAGCGGACAGGTCTGGATGTGCACAGGTTATTCAATAATGCTTACAACTTTGCTAAGAAGTGTTGGATACGAAAAAAATGAAGCATACGGTGCCTGTAGTCATAACCATATGTTCAACATAGTGAAATTACCCGGAGATTCAAGAGCCCGTATTGTAGACACAGTTGGTAATGCTCTATGTGTTAAGGGAATATACGGTAGTTGTGGCTATCCTTATTGTGGTAATTTTGGCTCAGAATGCGGCGGGTGCATAAACGATGAAGGTGTCTTTTCCTGTCCCAATGCAATATGTTAAGATTAAGAAGGAGGGTTAAAAATGGTAGCACAGATATGGAAATCTATGTTAAAAACATGCTGTTTTGCAAGCATTCTTACAATAATTATATTCTCACTATTTATGTCTGATATGGTAAATGCTGCAGACATAACAGTAGTTAGGACTGCACCTGATAAAATAAAGTTAGGAGATATATTGACAGTAAAGATAGATATCAGCAATTCCGGGTCAGGGAAAATAGATGCTTCAGTAAAGGAACCAGTGGACGGGTGCGAACCAATAGATCCAAAAGAATTTATAACACCTTCTGTGTCTGGTGGACGACCGCGTTTTTCATGGGCGCCTCCATATTATTTATGGAATATAACACTAGAGCCCGCATCCACCAGTACGATTACTTATAAAGTAAAACCCAAAACATTTGGCAGCTTAGCCATGCCTCCGACAGACGTTACAACTTCTTCAGGAGATCATTTTTACTCAGAGGGTTTAATTGTTTTTGTGGAAGCAGAATCTAATGGAATATGCGAGCCAGACAAAGGAGAAAACTATTATCGCACTCCAAAAGACTGCCCCTCCGGTTCAAAAGACGGGGTATGTGATTTAATAAAAGACAAAATATGCGACCCCGACTGTACTCCGGGCACAGACCCTGACTGCATAGAATGCGGAAACGGGAAATGTGAAGAAGGCGAAACATGCGCAGACTGCCCGAAAGATTGCGGTGCTTGCAAAGCAGAGCCCGAATGCGGAGACAAAGCCTGCGACTCAGGAGAGACGCAGGAAAACTGCTGCACTGATTGTGGATGCCCAAAAGATGAAGAGTGTATCAGCAATGAATGTAAAAAAATAAGTGATTGCGGAAATAATATTTGTGATACCGGTGAAAACTACAAAATTTGTCCCAGAGACTGCCCATCCGGTTCAGAAGACGGTTACTGTGACAAGGTAAAAGACGACATCTGCGACCCGGACTGTCCTGAAGAAAAGGACATCGATTGCAAATCCACTGCTTCTGGAAAAGAAGACAAACCTGATAAAAGTTACCTTATTTACTACATCATCCTTGCAATACTCATTGCAGTTCCGATTTTGTTCATTGCTTACCGCAAAATACAGGAAAGGAAAAAATGGGACCAGCTCGAAAGAAAATACGCTGAAAAATGATGATACAAACGAAAAAAGCATTTGCATGGAACTGGGTAATATCAGGTATGATAATCGGGCTTGTAGTCATCACTATATTCACGAGCATGCTAAACAAAGTCTTCATAGAGAATGCCCGCCAGGACGCAGACAGGCAGTTCTCGGAAATATACAGCCGCACAAAGACATTATGCGCCGCAAGTGTAGGTGAAGAAGACTTCTACGTCGCAAAAATCCCGGAAATAGTAGATGCAATTTATATTTCGGATTCCAAAGATAAAGATATGCCAAAGGACATTAAAGAGAGAATCGAGAACAGGAACACCTCTATTGGTTATTATCTTTGCATGAAATTAAGGGATGAAAAACCAAAATGCAGATACGCTGGCTGCAAAGTTGAGATGAGCTATTTGGGTAAAGAGGAAACAGTCCTGTCCGTAGCAGACAGGATACTAAAAAAGAGCTATTATACCAGACATCCACTGACCTTTTCCAAAGATGAAGAGATGGTTCACGTTTTGATAGAAGGAAGTACAAATACGATTCGTATTAGCGCCTGCAATACCACGACAAGAAGTTACTGCTTACCAAACGGCAGTTGTTCACCTCCCGATGCTCCAGTTTATTGCACTAACTGCCAGCATTGCGGAGACAACTCCTGCAATTGTGGAGAGACTAAAACATCATGTTCACAGGATTGTGAATCAACAGAAAATGAAAAAAATCCAGGCAAATATACACAAAAACAAAGTTTCTTAGTATCAGATGAAAACTGGAAAGAGGTCCTGATACTGGTTCCGGTGACAACTTGGACAGATGGCACAGGGATACATAAATATCCTACATTACTATATCACAAAGAAGACTCTGCTTTTGACGCAGATTCCATTATTCATTTCTTTCAGCAATATAATCCGGACTCACTGAAAATTATCGGACAGTCACCAAACAGTCTCGACAACCTTTTAACCGCAGGTCCGCCCTTAGGTTCAGGAATAAGTTCCAGCAAAATCACAAGAATTACCTCAGATAGTTATCTAACATTTTGGGAATCTTACAAAAATGTAGTCTACGTTGAGGATAACTATGAATTAGCGCTAATGGCATCCACTTACGCTTCTTTAATCAACGCCCCATTGATCATAAAGAATTACAATGATAACATCAACTTTGACACAGTCAGCACACTCTGTGTTGGAAACCCTTCATCGGAATGCGACGAAAAATACACCTTAGAAGAACTAGAGCAAAAGTACATAACAGAAACAAACACCGACAAAATTATTCTGGTTAATCCGGGCGACCTGAACATCAAAGTGAATGGAAATTTTGCACCAGATAAATCGTCAAATTCAATTTCCGAACTTTACAGTAAGACCTCTTTGTCAGCACCAGTTTTAGCATCCGCAAAACACGAAATCATATTAAGCACAACATCAGCAAACTATCAGCAAATAGATTCGCTCATCGAGAGCAAGATAAACAATTTAGGAATTAATGCAGAATACTTAACAATTATAGCAAGTCCGAATTCTATCCCAATCTCAAGAACAGCTGCTCCGGCAGACGATTGCGGGTGGGCTAACTATCTTGAAGTTGATGGCAGATATTACGGCGAACTGGACCACGACAACCTTATTGATTTATCAACCGGAAGAATTTACGGGGTTACTGTTTCAGACGCAAGTGCTCTTGTTGCAAGAAGCATTTTTACAAAAGACATTGTCACGAATAATTTTAATGCATTACTTGCCCTTGCAGGAAATGGTGATTCGGAAGCTCATATGATATCCTTCTCAGAGTATTTCTGGACAAATAACATCAAAAGTAAATTAGATGACTATTATTTTTATGCAGGGGATTCAAATGTAAATTCTCATAGTTCAGAAATAAAAAATTTATATGATGACGCGAATCTTATTGTTTATCATAATCATGGAGGCGCTCTTGGTTTCGTAGCATTAGACCTGTGGAGTACCACTTTCTCTTCCATGAAGATTTATTTGAATAATCCGATAATAATTGATGTTGCTTGTCAAACTTGCATCTGGAATTCAAACCCCTATTCTTTTTGTGTCCAGAACATTAGAAGAGGTGCTTTAGGTTATCAGGGCGCTACCGACATTTCATACTGGAACGCAGAATTTGATGAAACTTTAAATGGATTCTTATTAGAAGGCAAATCTATTGGAAAAGCATATAAAGAAGCAAGAAATCAAGATTATAATGATGACATTTATAATTTTTGCACCGGCCTGAGAGGAGACATATTTTATGCCTGGTTAGGTGACCCAACAATAACTTTTTGGAGGTAGATAAATAATGAAAATAGCTATTTACATGTTGCTGAGCACAGTCATAATCTCATTGATTATTCAGCCCATTTTTGCCTACTCTGAATTGGAGGCTAACCTTGAATTTAATCAAGAGACGTTGAAACCAGAAGAGCCTTTCATAGCGAATCTTATTCTGAAGAACAACTTGGATATTCAACGCACTGTAACTATCGAAAGCCTTTTGAAAGACAATGATGGAACGTATGTTAATCTTTTACCTCCAATATATGAAGAAATGAAAGCTAACGAGGAAAAGAAAATTGAATTATATAATTTTATTGTTACTGACACTTTTAAAGAAGGTACTTACTTACTAAAAGTAAGAATAATTGCTCAAGACAATAGCATCGAAACAAAGAAGGAATTGAAAATAACAGCTACTCTTAAAGATTTAATTATCTCTTTAAATTCATGCAAAGACAAATCATGTACTGAAAGATCAAAGGTTTTCACGAGCACAGAAGATATTTACATGGACTATTCCTCAGAAGTATCTGAGCCAGGCATAACTGCAACTTTGACTTATCCGGATAAGACAATAAAACAAATTAATCTGCCAATGTCTATAAAAGCAGAGCAGATAGGAACCTATATTTTATCCATAAAAGCTTCCAAAGAAGGTTATAAAACCTTAGAAACCGTGGCACAATTCGCAGTCATCGAAAAACCCGCAGAAATAAAACAAGAACAGATAATCTGCAACAACAACTTGATATGCGAACCAGAAAAGAAAGAACACCATGGAAACTGCCCAAAAGATTGCCATTCCGGCTCTGCAGACAACTACTGCGACGAAATAGAAGATGGAACATGCGACCCGGATTGTCCTCAAGAACAAGACATTGATTGCACGACAGATAAGGATGATAAAAGTCATTTAATCTATTACATCATAGCAATAATCTTTGTGGTTCTGATCCTGTTTATTGCTTACCGCAAAATTCAGGAAAAGAAAAAATGGGAAGAACTGGAAAGAGAATATTCAAATTAACAAACAGAGAGACACATGCGATACATATGAAAAAAGCATTTGCATGGAATTGGGTAATATCCGGCCTGATAATCGGTCTTGTAGTCATCACCATATTCGCAAGCATGCTAAACAAAGTCTTCATAGAGGATGCCCGCCAGGACGCAGACAGGCAGTTCTTGGAAATATACACCCGCACAAAGACATTATGCGCGGCAAGTGTAGGTGAAGAAGACTTCCATGATGTAAAAATACCAGACATTGTAGAAG
>CBDUVR010000094.1:0-5611 GCA_965370705.1 uncultured archaeon
CCGCCTGCCTTGGCGGCAAATATCTGATACCGATGAAAGATAGCACAGTAAAGACAATCGGTGAAACCAGGAAAAAAGACAAAAAAGAATGAGTTTTTGGGCAATTGTCAGTTGTCACTTGTATACAGACGTTTTCTTGATAAAGCAGCATCAAAAATCAAAAGGTTTATAATTCTTACATCGTAGTAATACATATTATATCAGCCTTTAGGATCAGAAGAATAATGTCCCCCGGCAACACAATATTCATCTATGCACTTGTTGCAAAGGGAAGCTTGGAAATAGGCGCATATAGCCAAAATTTCCATGATGTTTTACAAATACATAAACAGTAAATTGAATTAAGCAAAAACAGAAAACTTCTGCTTTTGTTTCAGATATCAGACTGCTGGCACAAAAAAAATTAACTAAGCAAGCAAATCGCCAGCAGCGCAAGGTAAGACAGAAAATGATGTCTGTCTACTTTTAAGTTTATTTGTTCAGAATGAACAGTTGTCTTTAGTCGTCTTTTGGCTAAAGGGACTGTTTTTATGGTTTTCTGATTTATTTTTACTATACATGACAGTTACAGGGTATGCAGGATTATGGCCTGCACCGGGTTCGAGCCCCGACATACCAGTCTTGATGAACTGCTCTAAAGACAATACGGGTAGAGAGAGAACGGGCCGGAAACCGCCTGCTGCATAGTAGCGAAGTGACCTTAGGAGAGTGAAATAGAAAAAAATGAAAAAAGGACTAGCAATGCTTATGGCAGCAGTAGTGATCCTTACAGCGGTGGCTGTATTTGCTTCCGGGGCAGCACCAGTGGACAATACTAACGACAGTGTAAGGCTAGAAATCGCAGGAATGGGTTTGAGTAGCGTCGGTCAAGATTGCCTGTTTGTAACATATATAAACAACGGCAATCAAACAGCTGAGGAAGAGGTGAAGGTCTACTGCCGCAAGGAGGTGATTGCTAATCATAGTGTGGTACTTGTACCACACGGATCAGCAACCTTCCGATATCCTATCGATATAGGAGACAATGGCAGGGCAACTGTCTCATTCACCAGAGATGGTGTTGAGATATTTGGTTTGTATCCGCCATTGTGCTGGGGGATGGACAAATGTCCGCCCGGCAAGAAACCGCAGTAGCTGAGACCAAGACCGCCAAAAGTTTTGAGGGAAGGTTCTTTCCCGTCCATATTTTTTTATTATGTGCGCCTTTGTCTGGCACATGACATTGCTGTTAGCAGTGTCAGCAAGGTTCGAATCCCTGGGAGGCGCATTGCCCCTTTAAGGACCAGTGATTGCGATAATAGGGTACGAAGTTCCTAGGGGCTTTAGGAAGAGTGAAATAAGAAAAAAATGAAAGCAAAGATAGAAGGTAAAGCGACAACAGGTATTGCAATGGCTGCAATTGTGTTAGCTTCGGTATTTGCGGTAATGATACCGATAGCCGGTGCTGAGAGTAGAGGAGACAACTTCAATCATATCATCGTACAAACGGCACCACAAAAAGTGCTGATTGGACAGGATCTGC
Source organism: uncultured archaeon (assembly GCA_965370705.1). Lineage (GTDB taxonomy): Archaea > EX4484-52 > EX4484-52 > EX4484-52 > B79-G9 > B79-G9. The sequence goes on from CBDUVR010000094.1 coordinate 1,523, forward strand.
AATTCGAAGGTTTTGCAACGCCTGTGACGGTGACACGCTTAAGTGAGGGGTATACAGGAAATATATACCATCTAGATAGTAACAACAGGACTTACAACATGAATTGGCCAATGTCGGGTGCTTTTTATGTGAACTACGACTCAACGGATGGGACCTACGAAGCACAACTATCAATCGACGAGGCAGACATGCCATTACAGCTCAGAGTAGGAACGACGAAAGTTTCATCTATCACAGTGGGAACATCTCTTAGAATAGATAGCAGTGGAATGAACTTGTTCCCTGAAGACGTAGTAGACCTCATTGTAAGAGGTCCCAATGGTCAAATAAGATTTGACACGGTGAATGACCAAGAATTTACAGGCATAACAGTGAAGGAATTGAATGACTGGTATGTCGAGGGCAATATAAAAAGCAATGGATGGAAGCTAGGAGGTTACACATTCCAAGTAGAGACCAATCCACAACAGGCGTGCGGATTGGAAGCAGAGAGTACAGTAAAACCACTAAGAATAATGAAAGGAGAGATCACGATTGAGGCATCGTCGACCAGTACTATTGAACTTGAGATAGTAAAGCTAAAAGTGACGGGTGCATCAGGTGATAAAATAGAGGTTGAAGCACCAGAGGAAGGAGTGAGATTCAAAGAGGGTATCGATGACACCCCACTGGATGTAACGAACTGTTTCAGTGATACCATCGACGCAGATGGTATGAGAGTCTATGCTCTCGAATTCACTGAGACAGGGAACTATAAGCTAGCAGTAACCGTTACGGAAGGCCCTCGCGAGGGCGACGATGACGAAATAGAGATCACGGTGGTGGAGAAAGAGGTCATTTTTGATCTGCCAAACAGCGTGGCAATCGGTGATAAGATAACGGTGAAAGGTACTGCTACGTCAGGCACGTATGTCAGTGTCTACGTAGAGGATGTTCTCCATCCGAAATTGGAGAACATTATCATCGAGGAGAACGGAGAATTCAGTAAAGAGGTGAGGACGACAGATGTGGGTATGGAAATACCCGACAGAGTGGATATAAAGGCATGGATTAATTGCGAGAAAAAGGCAGGTCAGAGCAGGCCATCACAAAGTCCTGACGGTGAGGACAGAATCTGGTTAGAGAGGCCAGTGATGTCCGTAGAAATCTCTACGACTCGGGTTGTACCTGAAGATCAGTTCAGCATAACAGGTACAGCAGAGGGAGAGACAGAAGTGCTAATACTAACAATCCCACCGACGGGTGGGAAGTCGTTGTTAGACAGAGGTAAAGGTATATCGCTTAGGAAAGCAAGTGTTTCAAGCGATGACGATACATTCACAAAGAAGATGACGATACAGGAAGACGCTGCAGGTTATTACTGGATCTACGTGCTCTCGCCCGGAATGGACAGAGTATGGGGCATGACAGGAGAGTCTGGTTTAGATTCCGCCCTGAAAGAAAGATACCATCTCTCGCTAGCAGAGATGAGTACGAGGATACAGTGGCGGACATGCGAGATAATTGAAGATCTGGTGACGTCCATCGGCTCAGACGATATTATGTTTAGAGCTGAACTGAAAGTCCAGACAGCTTACGTAGAACTCAAACCTATTCAAACGGTTCTCATCGGAGAACCACTGGTTGTATCCGGTCACTCAAACAGGCAAGATGGTTGCAGAATTATTGTAACCTGCAAAGGACCAGCAAAACTGCTGGCACAGGCAGAAGTACTAAACGGCACATTCAGTGTATCGTTTGATACAATGGATGTGGCATCAGGAAATTACACAATAATGGCGGATGACGGTGACGGGCATACTGATGAGCAGATAGTGAAAATCGAAGAAGCTTACATAACGCTCGATCCAATTGCGGAGGTTGACGCTGGAGAAGCATTAGTTATAACAGGCAAATCAAACAGGGATGATGGTCATGTAATTTCCGTGACCTGCAAGGGACCAACTATGGAGTTAACACAGACCGTTAAGCTAGAAAAGGGTGTATTCAAAGCAACGTTTGATACAAAAGATGCAGAAACAGGCACCTACACAGTGAAAGCAGAGGACAAATGTGGGTATGTTGGTGAAGCAGCAGTGAGCATCAACCCAGCACCAACCCCAAAGCCAACAGCAACGCCAACCCCAACACCACCAGGTTTCGAAGCGGTATTTGCAATTGCAGGCCTGTTAGCTGTCGCTTACCTTGTCCATAGACGGAAGTACTAAAAAGAACAAAGATTGAAAAATTTTTGTGAGGAAGGTTTTTCCCCCCTCATCATTTTTTTCAAACCAATATATCATTATTAGATATATCTCTATTAGTCTCAATTAATCTGTCTTAATCTGCCTTGCGCCCAAAACCAATTGAATATAAATAATTTCCCGCAGATAAAATCCTCATAGACACAATTAACATCGGCGCAGCAACAAAGCGCCACCAACGGGGTGAATTACATGAAAATACTTCTGATAGGAAACAGCGCACGCGCACACATAATCGCAGAAACTCTAAAAAAGAGCGCTACAGACCCGGACATATTCGCATTCATGAGCGCAAAAAACCCGGGAATAATAAAAATCGCAGCAGACTATGAAATAGGAAAACTCGACGATATAGATGCGATAGTAAACTTCGCAAAAAGCATTGAGCCGGACTTCGCATTCATCTCCCCGGAACTCCCGATATCTGCCGGAGCCGCTGACAAGCTCATTGAAATAGGCATCCCTTCCATAGGGCCAATAAAAGAACTTGGAATGCTCGAATGCAGCAAATCTTATGTGCGCGAACTCATGCAGGAATACAGCATCCCGGGCGCCCCAAAATTCAAAACATTCAACTCCCTTGAGGGCATAGACGTATTCCTGAACAGCCTCTCCGGCACAGGATACGTTCTAAAACCCGACGGCCTCACCGGAGGCAAAGGCGTCAAAGTATCAGGCGAGCACATATCATCCAAAGACGAGGCAATAGACTATTGCCGCGGGATTATTGAAGCGCACGGCAAAATAGTAATTGAAGAAAAGCTGGTCGGCGAGGAATTCAGCCTCCAGTCATTTGTTGACGGCAAAACCATCGTCGACACCCCGCCAGTCCAGGACCACAAGAGAGCCTACAATGGCGACACAGGCCCAAACACAGGAGGAATGGGCTCATACAGCGGCGCAGGAAACCTCCCGTTTCTCTCAAAAAAAGATATACAAGACGCCCACAACATCACAGTCGCAGTCAACGAGGCAATGTTCAAAAAAAGCGGCAAATACTACAAAGGAATCATGTACGGCGGATTCATTGCAATAAAAGATGGCATAAAGCTGATAGAATACAACGCAAGATTCGGTGACCCTGAAGCCATGAATGTATTATCCATCCTGAAAACCGACCTTGTCACTATCTGCAAGGCAATCATCAACGGCACACTTTCAGAAATCGCAGTCGAGTTTGAAAAGAAAGCCACAGTCTGCAAATACATCGTGCCGGAAGGGTACCCGGACAACCCCAAAAGCGGCGACACAGTCAACGTACCTGAACCCGCAGGCACCCGGAAACTCTATTTTGCATCCGTAAACGAGGTTGACGACAAGCTCGTCATGGGCGCGTCGCGCGCCTTCGCCTTTGTAGGCATAGCAGATACAATAGAAGAAGCAGAAAAAATTGCAGAAGATGCATGCAAACAAGTAAAAGGACCTGTCAGGCACAGGTCAGACATTGGGACAGAAGCACTCATCCAGAAAAGAATCAACCACATGAGACCGGTAAGAGTATAATCTGCTTTACATGCAATAAAAAAAATCAAAAAAGAAAAAGTTAGATATCGTCATCTGAGTCGTCGTCTTCGTCATTATGTCTGTGTGACTCCTCAAAGTCATGGATCTCGTCATAACTGAACTCAGCGCCGCATGCGCACTTTTCCGGTGGCGCCTCATCCTCGACTACATTTCCGCACTCTGAACACCTAAACATTGGCATTTGTCAATCACCTTTTTTGCAGTTTACAGGAGAGTCTGTAACTTATATCAAAAAAGTTTGACCGAAAGCTTTAAATAGTTTTTTATTGTGCCTATTTTGCTAGTACTGCTGCATAAGTCATAGTCAAATCGAGCTATTGAT
>CBDUVR010000095.1:0-5560 GCA_965370705.1 uncultured archaeon
TTTCAAATACGTGCGCCATTATTGAAACACAATCTTCTGTGATTTCAAACCCTTTCATTACAGGCTCTTTTGTCAACTGGATATCATGATTATAGCCGGAGAGCAGGTTGGCTGTCATGGTTTTTACCTGGAACTCGTATGAGAGCACTATGTGGTATTTTGCTCTTACCAACTCCAGAACATCGGGGTTTTTCTTCTGGGGCATGATTGAGCTTCCTGTGCAGAGTTCCTGCGGCAGCTCGAAATAGCCGAATTCAGGCATGCTGAATATTATGAGGTCTGATGCGATTTTGTTCAGGTCAAACATAATCTGCGTCAGGGAATGGAGGATTGTTGATTCGAATTTGCCCCTGCTTGCCTGCGCATATATCGGATTCTGCTGGATTTTTTTGAACCCAAGGAGTTTCTGGGTGTATTCCCGGTCTATGTCAAGGGGTATGCCGTACCCTGCTGCGGTTCCAAGAGGGGACTGGTCGATTAGGTCCAGGGTAAAATCGATTAATTTTATGTTGTCTTTCATGGAATCCATAAAAGAATCGCTCCAGAGACTGATGGATGAAGGCATTGCTTTTCTCGTGTGGGTGTAGCCGGGGAGTTTTGTTGTGCCGTATTTTTTCCTGAATTTTGAGATTGCCCTGATTAAGTTGCCTACATTGTCTTTGCAGCCATTCAGCTCGTCTTTGTAATAGAGCCTCAGGGCAGTGAGGACCTGGTCGTTTCTTGATCTTGCAGTGTGTATTTTTTTCCCTGCATCTCCAAGAGTCTTTGTCAGGTGGGCCTCAATTGCTGTGTGGCAGTCTTCCTGCTCTTTTTGTATTTTGAACCTGCCTTTTTTTTCAAGGTCAATTATGTTGTTGAGCTCTCCTATGATATTTTTAGCCTCGCCTTTTTTTAAGATGCCTGTTTTTTCGAGCATTTTTGCATGGGCTATTGATGCTATGCAGTCGTATTTTACCAGCTTCCGGTCAAGGATATAGTCATTTGAGACTGTGAAGTCTTCTATCTGCCTGTCCAGCTTGTATTCTTTTTCCCAAAGTTTCATGCGCATCATCTTTTAGTGTTTGTCTTTTGCAGGACCGCGCTGTAGGCCTTTAGCCTTACTGCATTTATGTTTATGAACCCTTTTGAGTCGGTCTGGTCGAATCCGCCTTCTATGTCCATGCTTGATAGTTCCTGATCATAGAGGGATGTCGGGGATTCTCTTGCGATTACTGATACGTTCCCTTTGTACAGGGATAATGTTACTTTTCCTGTGACATGCTCCTGGCTTTTGTCGATGGCAGCCATCAAAAATGCCATTTCCGGGGAGTACCAGAACCCGTTGTATATGAGTTCTGAGAATTTCGGTGTGAGCATGTCTCTTATGTGCATTACTTCCCTGTCCATGGAAATGCCTTCAAGGTCTCTTTTTGCGGCCCAGAGGATGGTTGCGCCGGGCGTTTCATAGACTCCTCTTGATTTTATGCCGACGAACCTGTTTTCGACCATGTCCAGCCTTCCTATCCCGTTTTTCGAGGCCAGACGGTTGAGATACATGAATAACTCAAGCGGGCTTGTTTTTGTTGTGCTGTCATTTTTGTTTACAACCTTTACAGGATTCCCGGATTTGAAGTGGATATCTATTATTGTTTCTGTATCAGGGGCGCTTTTTGGAGATGCTGTCCTGCTGAATACATGTTCTGTGGGTGAATAATTCGGATCTTCCAGGATTCCTGCCTCGTGGCTGATATGCATGAGGTTCTCGTCTTCACTGTACGGCTTTTTCTTTGATGCTGTTACCGGGATGCTGTATTTTTGCGCATAGTTTATCATGTCTGTTCTTCCTTTGAATTCTTTTAGAAATTCCTGGTTTTTCCAAGGTGAAATTACTTTTATTTCCGGGTTCAGGGCATAGTAGGTAAGTTCGAATCTTACCTGGTCGTTGCCTTTGCCTGTTGCGCCGTGAGATACATACTGCGCGTTCTCTTTTGCTGCTATTTCAAGCTGTCTTTTTGCAAGCAGCGGCCTTGCAAGTGATGTTCCAAGAAGGTACCTTCCCTCGTAAAGCGCATTCCCGCGAAGTGCAGGGAATATGAAACCTGTGACGAATTCCTGCTTCAGGTCTTCGATGCAGACTTTTGTTGCGCCTGTTTTTAGTGCTTTTTTTTCTACTTCTTTGAAATCTTCAATTTGCCCAACGTCACCTACAAAACAGATTACTTCGTATCCTTTGTTGATCAGCCATTTGAGGATCACTGAGGTGTCCAGTCCGCCTGAGTAGGCTAGTACTACTTTTTTGTTTGCCATGATTGTCTCACCGTATTTGTTTTTAGTTGTACTTGTTGCGCCTTTTTTAAATAGTTTGCTGATTTGTTGGGGGAATTCATGTGTTTTGGTGGCGTTTTGATAGTCTCAGTTATGTTAAATTGCAGTTTATAATAAGTCAAGTTACTTTAAGTTGCAGCCATAATAATCATGACAGTATGGATGGTTGTGTTCCTTAACAGATATATCTATACTTATCCTAAACAGGCGCCCCGTTTTTCATTACCGGTTTGTTGTCGGCGTATAGGTTTCCTTTGCGCCCGCGCATTATCTTTATCATGTCCAGATGGGAGGATGCAAGGTTTTTCCCGTGGAATGGCCCGAGATTGAAGCCGATTGCTATGTGAATGCTCCCGTATATTTTTTCATCTACGATTGTTGTTCCCACGAATTCGGCTTTGGGGTTGCAGCCGATGCCCAGCTCTGCTATGCGGTCTTTTTCGCCTGTGTTTACGTCAAGGAATTTACGGAAGCGCTCTGCTCCGTCGCCTTTTGCCCGCGCGTCAATTACTTTCCCGTCCTTGAATGTCAGTTCCAGATTTTCTATTAAGCCGAAGCCTCTTGGGGTTGTGTAGTCGAAGATTATTTTGCCGTTTGCTGATGTCTCTACTGGTGCTACAAATACCTCGCCTGTGGGGAAGTTGTATATCTCGTTTCTTTTCTTGTCAACTACTGCGTAATTGTCATCTCTTAAGATTCTCCGGTTTTTTATTGAGAATGTGAGGTCTGTGCCGTCATCTGCTGTTATTCTTATCTGCTCTCTGTTCTTTAGCTTTTTCTCATAAGTGTCTATGAGGGTTTTCATCTCTTTTGAGAAACTTGCAAACAGGCTGTCGTAAAACACCTGAGTATATTTTTTTTCCGGCACATACATTTCTTTTCTTTTGACCGGCAGAGCAAGGAGTGCGCCGCGGATGCTTTGCTGGTCGTAAATTTTTCTGAACTGCATTGATGAAGTTGAGCCGTATGCGATTCTTTTTTCAAAGCCTTTTGACCAGTTCGGGTCGGTCTCGTCGCCTATGGATATGCTTACGTCTGTGTTTTTTACTATCGCTACTGACAGGGGGTTTAGTTCAAAAAGGACATTGTCCGGGGCGAGGGTGTAGTATTCTTTGTCCGTTTCTGTGGAATGCGGTATTAATGTGCAGTGGCATCCTCTTTTGAAGCATTCTGTGCGGATCAGTTTTGCAAGTTCAAAGCACTCTTTTGATTCAAGTACGTAGCGGATCCTTACGTTTTCTGATACTTTTTCCTTTGTGTAGAGAGTATTGTCTATCCCATAGACTAATGGCCCGTACTTCGGGTGTTTTAGTTTTTCTATTATGCTTTTCTCATGCTCCTGCAAGGTGTCTTTCTTGATTTTTTTTTGCGTTAATAGCTTGTCTATAAATCCTGCACCAAATTCGCGCATGGCTTTTTTTATGTGCGGGTTCTCTTTCTGGGATATGCCAAGTGTGTTCGAGACATCCAGTGCAAGTTTCTGTAAGTTGTTCATGGATTTTCCTCCTCCTCTCCAAGATATTTTTTGATTGTTTTCTCAATTATTTTTGCGCCGTCTGTGAGGTCGTCTAAGTTTGCGTACTCGTCTGTAGCGTGCATACATTCTCTTATGCCGAAGCCTGTGGCTACTGACGGGATGTTGATGCCACTGAACAGCGCGACCATTGTTGCGCCTTCTGAGCCGGAGTATTGCGCTTTTCTCCTGACTGATTTTGTGGATTCATAGAGGCATTTGACGAGATAGTCATCTTTGTCTATGTGGACAGGGTCAATTATGTCATCTATGCTTATATCGTAATTATGGGTTACAGTCTCGATGATTGCTTTTACTGATGAGATAATCTTGTCTGGACTCATGCCATAGAGGAATCTTATATCTACGCCGAACTCGCAGATGTCCGGGACCATGTTTACTTTTTCGCCGCCTTTTATTGTGCCCACGTTGATGGTGGGTGGATTCAAAAGCATGTGAGGAGTATGCGGGAGTTTCATGCTGCTGAGTTTCAAGATAATTTCTGATGAGCGGATGATTGCGTTTATGCCCATATGTGGATATGCGCCGTGCGCTTTCTTGCCGCGGACAGTTATTTTGAAGTGGATGAGGCCTTTCTGGGCTATGTCTATGTTGAAGCCGTCGCTGTCTACTATGAGCGCTGCATCAGGCTTTAGAATCCTTTTTTTAATGAGTATCTTGAGCCCTTCTTTGCTGCCCATTTCCTCGTCTACTGTTGCTGCAAAGACGAGGGCGCCGTTTAGTTCTGTGCTGGTTTCAATAAGGCTTCTTATGGCTTCTATGCATGATGCGGTGTTGCCTTTACAGTCGGATGCGCCGCGGCCGTATATTTTTCCGTTTTCTATCTTGCCTGAGAAAGGAGGATGCTTCCAGCCAGTGCCTGCAGGCACTGTGTCTATGTGGGTGTTTATTAGAAGGGTTTTTCCGGTCTTTCCTTTTAAGGTTGCGATTATGTTTGGCCTGTTTCTTTTGTATTCATAGATCGATACGTCAAGTCCCATGTCTTTTAGTTCTTTTTTTATTAGCATGGCGGCTTCGTATTCGCTGCCGGGGGGATTTTCCGATGGGGCTTGTATCAGTTTTTGGGTGAGGCGCGCTACACGGTGTTTTTTAATCATGGGATGATATTGCGCATGCAAATTTTATAAAAGGAGATTGCTTTGATTTTTATTCATGAATCATATCTCGATATTCGCTTAAAATAGTATTAATCTGTCCTCCCTGTAACGCCATTCTCTTTTCTTCTTCAAGATAATATTCAGTAATAGCATTCATTAATTCCTTAAACTGCGCTTCGTCTGATGCAATGGTAGATGCACCTTGGATTCTTGAAAGCTCTTGTGCTTTACCTATTTTACTTAAATCGGCATGGGGTATGTAAAGAGTATCCAGGTATTCATATCCATGTTCTTCAAAATTCGCTACCGTACGCCGAAGTTCCTCATCTACACTGTCCCTACAACCTCTACAAACAGGAATCCGGGGAATAGCTATAACAACTCGGTCACCTTTCCTAACATAAAGCTCAAAAATAGCCTCACCAGGATTTGTATCATATGAGTGATTCATAATCGTATAGAGGTAAACCTGATTTTAAAAATGTTCGCGTCAATTGCCTGAAAATTCCTGAACATACAGGCAGTTGTTTTTTTACAGGTCATCGAGGGCGAAAACTTTTATGTTTCTTTCACGCGGTGTTCCACTTAGTTTTGTGCCAACTATCACGGAAACACCGGCCATATC
>CBDUVR010000096.1:0-5519 GCA_965370705.1 uncultured archaeon
TATAAAAATTGCAAAGCATAATTAATCTTATGGATTTTGATGCGCTCTTTAGAAAAGTTGTGAATGTTCTTAAGTCAGCCGGGCATCTGGTTCTTCTTATGCGCCCGCTTTCTCTGAAAGAGGGTGCTGAGTTGGGAGAAATTTCAAAATATCTTGAAGAAGAGAATGCCTGCAAGGTGCGCAGATTAATGAAGCAGTTCCGGGTCTGCGCTTTAAGAAAGAAAATAACATATTCTAAAGCCATAACTGAGATGAGAGAATATGCTGGAATTGAGGCTAAGGATGAAAGTGTAGCGGATGAAGTTGAAAAGCTGAATGAGTCAATAGAAAAATCTGTTGATGGCGCAATCATTAACGAATTCAAGAAAAACGCGTGGCAGAGGATTCAAAAGATGTTTGCTCCGAACATTGTCGGGTTTGAGAGTGTGAAAAAAGGAGTTATTCTGCAGATGTTTTCGAAAGAGATGTTCCATATCCTGCTTTTAGGGGACCCGGGCACCGGGAAAACAGATATATTAAGGGCTGCAGAGGATATTGCTCCTGTCTCTGCTTTCGGGCTTGGTTCAGGGACTTCTAATACAGGGCTTACGGTTACTGTGAGCGGCCACGAGATTTTAAAGGGGATACTTTCGCTTGCTGACGGCGGTGTTGCCCTGATCGACGAGCTGAACCTGATGAAGAAAGAGGATCGTGCAGGGCTTTATAATGCAATGGAAAAGGGGTTTATAACATATGACAAGGGGGGCCATCATTACAGGTTCGATGCAAGATGCTCTGTTCTTGCGTGCGCAAACCCCAAAAAAGGCAAATTCTCAGGCAAAAGAAAAAAGGAGATTGAAAAGCAGATACCTTTTGATTCAGCACTTCTCTCGCGCTTCCACGTTCTCTATATTATCAGGGAAGCCGGCATCCGGCAGTTCATGGAGATAACTGACATGATCTTCAGTGAAAAAAAAGCGGCTGCGAGTCAGGATGATTTGCGTTTTCTGAAAAAGTATATTGAGGAGTCAAAATCAGTTGATGTAGAGTTCAGTGAAGATTATAATGACATGATTAAAAAGTTTGTTGCAGAGATCAAGGAAAAAGAAGGGAGCATGTTAATTGATGTCACGCCGCGATTTGTCATCGGCCTAAGGCGCTTAATCGAAGCCAGTGCAAGGCTTGAGATGAGAGAGAAAGTTGAGAAAGAAGATGTATGGCGTGCAATGGAAGTGTTTACACTTTCTGTGAAGGATATTACGTTTTAATTCTCACATGTCCTCTTGTACTGATACATTTTCCCGTTTTCGCAGACAGCATATCTTGTGTTGTCGCTTTTGTCAATAAAAACAAATGTAGGGCCACACGATTCCAGTCCGCTTGTTAAAAAGCGCATGTTTGCATTTTTTTTGTTGTCTTTGGTGTATGTCTCCATCAATTTTTCAGCCATGGATCTTGAATTGATACCCCTGTTTATGTCATAAAGCATTTCACTGTCCAATTTCAGAATGCAGTTGCTTTCTGTGTCTCCCTTTATCGTGAAATGCAGGCTGAATATAATTGAAAAAAAAAGAAGAGCAACAGTGAATGTTATAATCATACATAATTTAAATAAGTATTTATCAGTATATGCTGCCATATTGACCATCAATTGCTATTTTAATCTTGCATACGACTTAAAAGCTTAAGACTTCACCAACAAGCTATAGTCTTCTGATTTTTTCAGGTTCATACTAATTTATATAGATAGGATGTATATATTACTTTGTAAAAATTCAAGATATGGAGGGATATGTAATGCCGGAAAAAAAGCCGCTGATTATAATAAACTTTAAGACCTATGCCCAGGCAACTGGGCGTGCAGCTGAAACTCTTGCAAAAATTGCTGATATGGTCTCGAAAATGGAAAAAGTGCCAATTATTGTCGCTGTGCAGCCGACAGATATATACCGCATTGCTAAATCGGTGTCTGTCCCTGTGTTTGCCCAGCATATTGACCCGGTTGCCTACGGGTCCAATACCGGCTGGATACTGCCTGAAGCTGTCGTTGATGCAGGTGCAGTGGGCACTCTTATAAACCATTCTGAGAAGAAACTTGAACTTGATGTGATTGAAAAGACTATCAAAAAAGCAAAGGAACTGAAACTGCAGACAATATGCTGCGCTGCTGATTCTGAGCAGGCAAAGTCTGTTGCGCAGTTCAACCCGGATTATGTGGCAGTTGAGCCCCCTGAATTGATTGGAGGAGATATATCAATATCTACTGCGCAGCCGGAACTGATAGAAGATGCTGTAAGGAAAGTCAAGTCCGCAAGCATCACAACAAAGCTTCTTGTCGGGGCTGGTGTAAAAACAAAAGAAGATATAGACATTGCAATGAAACTGGGAGCATACGGCGTGCTTCTTGCATCAGGCGTGACAAAGGCAAAAGACCAGAAGAGGGCGATACAGAGCCTGATAATTGGTGAGGATAAACTGCCAAAAGAAAAAGAAAAAAAATCATAGCGCTGTTTATCTCAGGCAGGGCAAAAAAACTTAATATACCTGATAAGACAATAATTAAGTCATGAATGAACTGCGCAAAGACTATCTTATAGACCGGTGGGTGATTATTGCGGCTGAGCGCGCAAAGCGCCCGCATGACTTCAAGACGGAAGAGGTACAGGACAATAAGGACAAATGCTTCTTCTGCCCAGGCAAGGAGCATATGACGCCGCCTGAGATATACAGGGTAGAAGAGGATTCAAAATGGATTATCAGGGTTATCCCAAACAAATTTCCTGCTGTAAATCCTTCGGGAGTTCCTGAGATAAAGACAGACAATACATTCTATACCTATGCGAGTGCCTATGGCAGGCATGAAATCGTAATTGAGACAAATGAACATGGCAGGGAACTTGAAGATATGCCTGCAGAGCATATAAAAAGGATACTAGAGATATTTATATTAAGAATCAGCGAACTTATGAAGGACCCGGAGATTGATTATGTTTCTGTGTTCAAAAACAAGGGCAAGGGTGCAGGGGCATCAATTGTGCATTCCCACAGCCAGATAATCGCGTATAATAGCGTGCCTGCAACAATAAAATACGAGCTTGAAGCATCATACAAGTACTATGTCCTGAACAAGAAGTGCGCATTCTGTGAGATTATCAGCCGCGAGAAAAACAGTGACCGGCGCGTGTTTGAGACAAGCCGAACCGCAGCATTCACACCCTATGCCTCAAGATTTCCTTTTGAAATCTGGCTTTTTCCAAAAAGGCATGTTTCCGGTATCGGAGAACTTGATGGTGATGAGCTTCTGGAATTTGCAGATTCCCTTAAAAGGATACTTTCAAAACTGAAAGAGATTGGGAATACACCTTACAATTTATTGTTCCACTCAACTACTGATTATTTCGGGAACTACCATTTTCATGCGGAGATTCTTCCACGGCTCACAACATGGGCTGGTTTCGAACTTGAGACAGGGACCATAATAAATCCTGTGTCTCCTGAAGATGCGGCGAAGTTCTACAGGGGAGAGTTGTAGGAAGGCAAATTTTTTAATGATACTGTTTCAATTGGTGTATCTATGAAACTGACAAATCTGCAGTGTCTCGCGATTGTATTTTTGCTTGGGGCGTTTCTTTACTTTTTTGAAGTGTTCTATCACGGCTTTGTTCATGGTGATTTTAATAAAGTGCAGATTGTGCTTACGTTTGTTACGCTTCTTCTGGTTTCGGGGTTTTTGTTTTTGCATGATGTGATTGACAAGAAAATCAGAAGATGGGAGTTTAGAGGGTTTTCCTTGTTTTTTGTTGTTTCTGTGATGTTTTTGTTTTTAATATTTTTTACGAGAAATATGGGCCCGGGGATACCGCTGTTTTTCGCTGGTGTTTATTTTGCTGCTGCTTTGGCACTTAATCTGAAACCTGTACAGAAGGCGGTTTTGAAGAAGGTTAATCTGAGGTCGCCGATGATACGTTTTTCGCTGCGTTTTTTCATTATACTCGGCCTGGTTATACTGCCGGCAGCAACTTATGAGTATTACTCATCAGGCAGGATTGATTTTAAGTTCCATTCGATTGCGCTGCCGCTGATAAAGATGATTACGCCGGCTGTGCAGTTTTTTTTATCTTTATCAGGGTTTTCGACTGATGCGATAGCAAGCGAAGGCGGGACTACTCTTGTGCTGGCTGACGGCTCGTACCGGGTTTTTGTGGGGATATTGTGTTCTGGTGTTGTTTCTCTTTCGGTTTTTATTGCCGCGTTTTTGGCTCTTGCCTGGGACCTTAAGACCACTTTTGTAAAAAAGGCTGCTATGCTTATTGTCGGGGTTCTGGGGACAATTTTGTCAAATGTGTTCAGGATCTGTACTCTTTTTGTTATCGGGCTCTATTTCGGGGGAGAGGCGATGATTTTCATGCATACGCATCTTGGGTGGATTTTGTATTTCATCTGGATAACGATTTTCTGGGTTCTGGCGTTCCGTATAGCGGGGGAGAGAACGAAAGGGAAGAGTAAGGGGAAGCAGTAGTTTGGATGAGTCTGGCGCAAAAAGCTGTATCTACTAGACATCTTCTGGTCTATGCGCAAGCCTTAAAAGGTTTCCTTCTGATAGATTATAGCATGGACAAGACTAATTTTATCAAGGATTTTAAGGCAGGGGATGAGATACACTCGAAATTTGCAGTGAAGTTTAAAAAGCCGCTGAGGGAATATGCAAAGGGATACAGGTTTGATCTCAGAGGGTCTGATATGACCGGTGAGATTACGATTACTTACTGGGGCGACAGGAACAGGGATGCTGTCCAGAAGCTGTATGATTCTTTCAACACAAATGACGTGGTTGAAGTTAGCGGGGTTGCCGGGGAATACCAGGACCAGCTGCAGATATCTGTAAACAGGGAGCATCACATCTTTCGGAAGTGCTCGCGCGCTGAATACAATATCGAGGATTTTGTGCCGCACACTGAGAATGATATTGACCAGATGTTCGCACAGCTCATGCAGTATGTAGGGTCTGTTAATGAGCCGTATATGAAGGCTCTTCTTGATTCGTTCTTCAAGGATGAGGGGTTTGCTCTGGCGTTTAAGAGTGCTCCTGCGTCAATGCATATACATTCTAATTACATTGGCGGGCTTCTTGAGCATACGCTTGCGGTGGTGAAGACTGTTGATGCGCTTTGTGCGATTCACCCGAAGATTGAGCGGAATCTTGCTTTGTCTGGCGCTATACTGCATGACATCGGCAAGATAAGGGAATTTTCAGTTACTACATGCATAGATGTGTCTGAAGAAGGGATGCTCAGGGGCCATGTGATTATCGGCGAGGAAATGGCTCTTGAGAGGATTAAGAAGATTGAAGGGTTCCCAGAGATACTTAAATTAAAAATTGCGCACATGATTCTTTCGCATCACAAGGAACTTGAGTGGGGGGCGCCCAAGAAACCGCAGTTTGCCGAGGCTGTGGCTGTGCATTATGCAGATGATGCTGATGCGAAATTGTTCCAGTTCATAAACCTGAAGGAGAATGCGCAGACGGAAGACCCGTGGAT
>CBDUVR010000097.1:0-5517 GCA_965370705.1 uncultured archaeon
GCTTTTTGCAGCTTTTGAAGGCTGCGCAAAAGAGCGTTACTTTGTGGCCTCTTTTCACTCATCTTCTGGCGATCTCATGGGTGAAGACTTCGGCGCTACCGGCGCTTGGGTTTTTTATGTCGCGCCAGTTGTAGATAAGTATTTTCATTTTTTATTCACCAATGCCTTAAATGAAAAGCTTCGAATGCTAATGAGATGATTTTTATTTTGGTATCACCGATATCTTGAAATGAAATCCCGCCGCTCTGCTCCGGGCTTTTCAGCTGGCGCCGAAAAAGCTTCGAACGACAGTGAGATGATTTTCATTTTGAAACCCTGCTGTTTTGCAGGGGCATTGAGACTGTTGATGCGAAAGTGGCGCCGCCTGGAGGGCCTAAAGAGCGCCGGGCGGAGTGCGCTGCTTTGGATGTTGGGTGATGTGGATGCGCAGAAGATTGCGGGGGAGCCGCGCAGGAGGGAGATGTTTTCTGGATGAGTGTTTTTGCCATGGCTAACAGCTGCGCAATTGTAAAGCGTTTGTGCGCTGCACATGATGAAATATGTGAGCGCATGCGTGATTTGCAGCCGCTATTGTGCGGCAATGATTATAAATGTTTGCTGTCAGGTGGTGGCGTACCTGCGCATCTTCAGGAACGTTGACCTGTCAGATACTTTTTTGCCGGTGATTGCTGTGTTTATGGTAATGATCGGCGTCCAGCTGTTTGTGTCCGGTATCCTGGCGGACATTGCTGTGAAGAACTACAACCGCGCAACAGGGCGCAGGCCATACATCATTGATGAGGTTCTGGAGTGATGTTGCGCATCCCGGGTTTGCGGGGAAGGGCAAAAAATCATGGATGCCCGGTTAAAGTGAGGCATCGGTTCATACTATAGTTGCTTGCATAACTATTTAGACAAAAATGCGAGCAATCTATATGGAAATGTTCGAAAAGCATGGCTTTTCAACATGTGAAAATCCTATGGATTTTCAGACAAAGCACAATATCTGTAAATATAACTGTGCTTTTTACTATAATTATATACAATAAAAAATAAGCCATTTATAAAAGAGCAACTTTAACATTCCATTGATTCCACAAATCCTTAAAAATTAATCTTGCAGAAGCATCATAACAAACAACTCCCAGAATATCCTTTGCGTATTCTCCAAAATTATTAATTTTGTGTCTAGGTAAATCTGTAGTGTCCCATAATATGGTGAAATAGAGGGATTCATTTCTCGTTACTTCAACAATTCCAACATACCTTGGCAGATTGATTCTCTTCAAAAAACGTATTTTTTCTTTCGGGGGTAATTCCGCAGCATCCCGTATCTCTTCCAAATATTTTCCGTCTTTCTTAATCCTCAGACTTACAATATATTTACTTTTAGCATCATGTTTCTGAAATGTATCTATCAATGGATGACTTAAATTCAATATATCAAGAATTGTTGATCTAATCTTATGATATAGGGGCGTGATTATCTCAGATACGATCCATTCATGACCTTTTATGTTTAGAACTATTGCTGTGTCTGAATTAAATCCCAAATTTCGGGCATGTTTTAATTCATCTTCTTTAAATTTTCTTTCCTGTATATTTGTGCTTACATATGGCCCAATCCTATCATCATGAATATATATTTTCTCCAAATCCCGAACATTAATCCTGAGTTTGTCGCCAAACGAGCAATATCCCTCTTTTGCTGAGTATCCTGTTACTGTAACAGCATGTCCGAGCCCGGATTTAAGCTGCAATAATACCATTATTGGTGAAATATCACTGTTCAGATACCCAAGAAGAATTGCTTTAAACTTATTGAAATTCTGGTCAGAACAATTGATTCTCAATGGGGTAAATCCTGTACTTGCTATCGCCTGATACATCTGTTCGGAAGTAAGGCCCGTTATCTGGGGAAAACCCCTTCCAAGTGGCATGGAGTATTTAATCGCTTTTTGAGAAATATCAAACGGGCCAGGACAACGATATCCGTTGTCATTGCATATTTTTTGTAATGATGACCAGATAGCAGTAGTCGCACAGGCACCTACTCCACGATCCTGCTGTTGAAATGCAATGCTTTTAATGGGCAATGATAAGCTGGCAAGATGAGCTTCATATTTTCTTGTTATGTAGTGTCTTTGAAGTTCACTATCGTATGTCTTTAATACGGTTCTTCCTATTCGAATGGTTGATAATGGCCTGATTACAATATAACCAAGATAATTGTCCTGGATTTGTTTTTTAGCATCATCATTTCCACTCAAATATTCATTAAACAAATCTTTAGATGTCTCTTTCCTGAAAAAATGAAGTCTTTGGCAGAAGTTGTGCATATGTTTGAAACAACTGGAATAGTAATGCTGGTATTCTTCCATATAATACCGGTCAATATAATGTTTTTCCAGTATAATTGTTTCTGCCCCGATGTGTGAAAGGTAATCAAATAAGTACCTGGTTTGCATGCTTTCTTCCTGTACAATCGCGAAGAATTGTTTCTTAGAATAAGGCAATACAGTCAGATTCATCTTGACCAGCTAAGAAATGATCAGGCTGAGGCGTTTCTCAGGCACAGTCAACAAGGATTCTGTTTCCTCCTGAAATACTTCCTTGTTCTTGTCATAATTTTTAATAAATGTTTCGGAAAATGCTTTTGGCTCTATTTCTATTCGTCCTGCTCCAGATTCCTTCCTGACCATAACACTACCCCCGATGAACAACCCAGATGCATATATGTCGATTGGCTTATAAATACTATATTTCTATTTTTAACCTATTTAAATGTACCTGCTGCCAGGGGTGCTGCGGTGATGTTGCATAACCCTTGAGAATTACAAGGGCTGTTATTGATTCTGGTGTTTTGGCTGAAAATCACTAAACGCTATCCGCAAACCATCTGGTCGTGACTTGTGCAACAGCGCCGGGTGCTGCTCTACAGACCACGATAGACGATAGGAGAGTATGTGCTTTTCAGATTTCTGTATTATGCATATAGATGGCGCGCAAAGAACCAAACAGTTTATAAAGTTTTTACCACAACATTGTGACAGAAACATATAAAGTTAACTGATGATGATTCATTATGCGCATCTTAATGCTTAATTACGAGTTTCCGCCTCCCGGGGCGGGGCTGTCAATGCAAACTACTACATGCTCCGCGAGTTTGCAAAAAAAAAGGATGTTGAAATCGACCTGATCACAAGTTCATCCACCAATAAATTCGAGGTCGAGGAGTTCTCTAAAAGAATCAATATCTATAAGGTGAATGTCGGCAAGAAGGATGTCCATTACTGGCGCCAGATTGAGATTCTCAGGTGGCTTTTTTTAGCTTATTCAATGTCGCGGGAATTGATGAAAAAGAAGGAATACAACTACTGCCACTGCTGGTTCGGGTTTCCCCCAGGGCTTGCCGGGATGCATTGTCTTGCTGCATGATTCACTTTTAAATAATTCGCATGCGTTATGTATGTGCATGAATGAGGAAGAGTTTAAGCAACTTCTAGGGGAAAAAGAAAACAAGGATCTGGATTTTAAGCTCCAATTGCCTGATGCAAAGAGGGTTGCGCAGCTTGTTGCTGCATTCTATAATTCGCGGGGCGGAAAGATTGTTCTTGGTGTTGAGGATGAATCCCGAAAGCCAATAGGGCTGGATGATGCGCAGAAGACTGAGCATAAATTTGTGCAGATAATCAGGCACTGGTGCAGGCTTGATAAGGAGCCTGGGATTGAGTTTGTGAAGTTTGGGGGCAGGGATTTTATTGTGGCACATTGTCCGAAGGGGGAGGATACGCCTTATTTTGTTCGCTCTGAGCATGTTCCAAGGGTGAGGATAGGCTCATCAAACATGCCTGCCAATAAGGAGGAGATTGCGCGGCTGTACCGGGAGGGATCTTCAAAGCCGCAGGATGTGTATTCTTGCGAAAATGCTACTCTTGATGATATTGATCTTGATAAGGTTAAGGAGTATTTCAGAGAAAGCAAATTGACTGAGAAGTTAGATGATGATGATTTTTTTAGGTTAATGGAGAAAGAACATTTTGCTGCCCCGGAAAATGGAAAATTAATTCCAACAACAGCAGGACTTGTTTTGTTTGGGAAACATCCATCTTTAGAGATGCCGTCTACAATTATAAGGGCTGACAGGTATAAAGGACTGGATGTCTCTATGTGGATTGACAGGGCTGATATCGAGGGCGATGCTTTTGCATTGGTTGATGATGCGAGAAAATTCATGTTAAAGAACATGAGAACTTCGTATACTCCAAAAGGGTTTAAAACAGAAATTAAGACAGAATACCCGATTGAAGCTGTGAAGGAAGCAATAATAAATGCTGTTGTTCATAGGGATTATCATATCAGGGAATCTATTCTTATTAAAATGTTTGATGACAGGGTGGAGATATGGAGTCCGGGAGAGCTTTTGAGACCGTTGACTATCAGCCAGTTACTGGATTTAACTTATAGCCCTAAAAGTAGAAATGAGACTATTGCAAATGTTTTTTCCAAAAGGAGCCTAATGGATAAAAGGGGGACAGGAATATTGAGGATGAATAAATATTGTGATGAATATAATCTGCCGCACCCTGCGTTTGTGGAACGGACAGGTTATTTCGGGATTATTTTTAAAAATCCCAATTATTATACTAAAGCACCTGAAATTAAAGTTGGATTAAATGACAGGCAGAAGAAAGCGGTTGAATACTTAAAAGTCAAACAGGAAATTACGACCAGAGAGTACATGGAATTAACCGGAGCGTCACTTAGAACTGCCAGGAGAGATTTACTTGATTTAAAAAGCAAAAGAATAATCAGGTTTGTCGGTTCCCTGAAAACAGGACACTATGTTTTAATGGCACTATAAATGGCACTATAATGGCACTATAAATGCGTGGATTCATAAGGATGCCTGTGATGTAAACAGAGTTGCAGTTTTCAGGGACTTAAGCGAACTGATTTAAAAGAAAATAATTGAAAAGGCCGGAAAGATTGACTCATTATATATTGAAGCATTGAGGATGAATCCCGAAAGCCGACAGGGCTGGATGATGCGCAGAAGACTGAGCATAAATTTGTGCAGATAATCAGGCACTGGTGCAGGCTTGATAAGGAGCCTGGGATTGAGTTTGTGAAGTTTGGGGGCAGGGATTTTATTGTGGCACATTGTCCGAAGGGGGAGGATACGCCTTATTTTGTTCGCTCTGAGCATGTTCCAAGGGTGAGGATAGGGTCTTCTAATATGCCTGCCAATAAGGAGGAGATTGCGCGGCTGTACCGGGAGGGGTCTTCAAAGCCGCAGGATGTGTACCCGTGCGAAAATGCGACTATTGATGATATTGATATTGTGAAGGTTAAGGAGTATCTTGAAAAGAGTGAATTGACAAATCAGCTGGATAAGGATTATCTGGTTGAGTTGATGATCAAAGAACATTTTGCAGTTAAAGAGAATGATGCAGTTGTCCCGACTATTGCAGGGATTTTGTTGTTTGGAAAGAATACGTATTTGAATCTTCATCATAGTGAGATTAAGGCAGACAG
>CBDUVR010000098.1:0-5483 GCA_965370705.1 uncultured archaeon
CATCTGTTCTGGTATATCTTGCCGCCGCACTTCGGGCACTTTAACTCAAGCACCTTTTCAACAACATCAGTAAGATACCTCCTCCTCGACAATGAATGCGAATAATATACATCATGCTTCCCAAGAACCTTAAGCAGCACCTTCGGAACCTTAACTGACGACAAAGCAGCAGGCAGCCTGATAGGCACACCGAACGGAAGATTCCATGGCAGAACAGGCTCCTTTGAATACCCAATCCTCTTCCGCAAAAAGAACCAGTAAAACAGCACCGAACCAAAAGCAAGTACCAGAGCTACAGCCGAGAGAACATACCAGTTAATAGTATCAGGAACTTCATCACCCGCCCCCTCAATGCCCTCAAGCAATAACTGAATGTATCTCTCCGCCTCATCAAGTGAACTGCTCGTCGAATCATAATCCCCGCTATCCAGATAATCCTCCGCCTCCTTCAGGCTCAGAGATGCAATATCATAATACTCCTTCAACTGGGTATCGAGAACCGACGCATCAATATCAAACAAAATTGAACCCAATCTATCCAACCTCGCCCTCAGGCGTCCGGCAACATCATCTACAGCATCAGTTCCCCTGACAACCCTCAACGTCACAGAAACTTCTCCCCTGACATCGCCATTAAATACAGACACATTATATCCGTAATCTCCTACATCAATACCATCAGCAGAACACATCGTAATCATCACCGGATTCATCTCACCCGCATAAAGGACATCCATCAAAGAGTCAAACCGCGGCTCAATACCCATGTGGACACCGGAAAGCTCGATACTCAGATTACGAAGAACAGTATTACCTGTATTGGAAACACGTATAGGCATATCAACACAGCCAGTCCCGTTTGAAATAGTCAAAACATAATAAGGCTCAGCATATACTGACAGGCCGTAAATATCTTCTATAACGTCATCATCATCCGTGATTACGACAGTCCCCGAACTAGAACCAGATGTAGATGAACCACCGCCACCTGGATTATACCCGCCGCCGCACGCCGACGCCTGGTGGGAACCACTGCAGCAATAACCCGAACCATAAAGAACACCGCCGCACCAGCAGGTTGACGTAATCGCCCCCTCAGGACAATTACCATAAACAGGCGTCATCGCTATGCTAACATCCGTAACGTTCCCTGCAGAAACATTATACGGTCCCGCAGTCTCATTATTGTAATTACTCTTCTCTGCCTTCACATACAGCGACGAATTATAGATACTCACATTGGTCTTAAGGAACGCCACCCCGTCACTATCAGTCATCTTATGCTCAACATAATCCGTATTATTATGCCACAAAGTCACATTAACCCCGCTCAAACCAGTGTTCACCCTGAATACTCCATACCCGCTAGTGCTGTTCAAAACAATTGTTTTGTTATTCCCTGTTTGCCTGTCTCTGCCAGCGGTTACATTCGCATAAACCTCTCCATTTGGGGAAAAATAACCAGCCAAATACAACTCAGTTTCATTAAACCAGACAACATAATTTCCCGGATTGACCTTCGTGAATAATACCTCCCCACTCGAATTGGTTGTGCCATTCCTATCCCCAAGGGTACCATTCTTAAATATAACAGTCATATTCGCAATACCCGCTGAACCATTAGTCAGATTTATATAATACTGGGTTTCATTCACAACCAATATTCTCGTATTTATCTGGCCGGGACTATCAACATTTATACTGTCATCCGAAACAGCCATGTAATCAGGAACATCAACCGTAATATTATAGATCCCCGGCAAAACATTATAGAACAAGGCAGAACCATTTACAGTAGTCTCTGACTCCTGCGAGTGGCCCTCCAGAGTCACATTAATCCCATCCATACCCTGCCCATTCTGGTTCAGCAAAGTGACATTAGCAACCGTAGACTCCAAAGTCAAATCCAGCTGCTTCTCCTTCCCCTCATCCACAATGAAAGTGGTTACATTAACCCCATAACCCAGATGAGTCCCGTTGACTATCAAGTTATATGTATTATTGCGGATAAACTCCCTCGCGAATCCATTCCCGTCAGTAACCAGAGAATGCAAATCGCCCCCGGAATAATAATAGACAATATTGACACCGCTTATAGACTCATTTCCGGACTTAACCGAGAAATTTACATAACCATACGTCAAAGGATACAAATATAACTCAAGGCCTGACTGGCTTCCGTCATAACTGTCGGTCTGAGGCAGAAGCTCATAGTTATTCGTGTCCAGATCAAGATAATACGGGCTATAATATGGATTTATCGTCAAAAAGAAGTTGCCGATTGTGGTACTATTTACGTACATCAATGTATGCAACTCATCGTAAACTTGTACTGCAATAGGGCCATCATTTTCAACAGATGTTATCAACTGAGACGTATTAATATCATATATGGAACCGTCAACTGACCCCTCCCCGGTCATCTCAACATTATAGATTCTGTTCTCAGCGTCAGCATACTTGTTGGCATACGATTTATCTGTCAAATAGCCCGCCATGGATGTCCCAATATCATAGCTTGCATTAACAAGTGTTTCATTCAGATCTGAATCCTGAATAAACGGGCTGATACGCATCATGTAACTGCCGTTCCCATACCCGCCGCCGGACCCAACAGCAACAGTCTCATATCTCACAACATTATCTTCCAGCAATTTTATCGTTGCCCCGTCCAGCCACTTTTTGGGAGATGAAGTTGTATTGAAATACTTGTCAGATATTATCCCCGATATCGTCGCCGTTCCATTCACCTGGACCGCGAAAGAATTCTTTATGTCAGCCTGCTCGGGATTTAGAGCAGCAGCAGCATCAGAATATGTACCGCTAAAAATCACTCCTTCATCCAAAGAATCATAGACCTCATAACCCGCTGCATCTACCCGTATATAATAATTCACCTGCCCGTCAACCACAGCAGATACCCTGCCATCCCCTTGTGTTTTTTGCCTGACAAAAGTTAACCTTCCAAACCTCAGAATAACTGTAGAAGCGCCATGTCCAACCTCATTCCCATTAATTTCCGTAGTATACACTCCATCAGCAATATCATAGAACGCTGCCACCCCGGAAGCATTTGTCCTGTTTGTCGCATATTCCACAGACCGATAATCATACAAAGTAACAGCAACATATTCAAGAGGATCTCCCGTTGAATTCTGCACAGTAATTGTTATATTCTGCACTCCGGACGAAACATTAAGATAAGGTGTCGGGTCCAGATCAACTGTCTTGTTTTCACCGGCGGAGATATTAAACGACGTTGAGTTAAACACACCATCCTTAACAGTCGACAGATTATAATCAATACCAGGAAGCATCCTATAAAAAGTCATAAACCCGCCTGAGTCTGTAACTCCCTCAAGCCTCTCACCTGCTGCATCCCGGGCAACTGTCACATCATCAGGCTCATAAACCATAACATCCGCGCCGCCAACAGCCCTTCCTAAATTATCAGTAATATTGGCTCTCATGATAGTCGTATTCAAAGCAACAGTCAACTCGCCCCCGGCAAAAGACCCATCTACAACCATCCTGCGCACCCCATAACCCTGCCATGACCCATCTACATACAGTTCATACTCCAAACCATCCAACAATCCATCAGCATCAAACACAGCCATCCCGCCAGCGCTCGCCCCCTGCGCAAAATAACCAGCCCGGGAAAGCTCAACAACCACCCCGTCACCAACATAATCCCCGAAAGAATCCTCTATGAAGACCGTAAACCCTCCGGAAGCGCCCCCCTCACCACTCGCACCGAAATCCGGCTCTTTTGGAAACTCAGGATCAATCTCAATAAACTTATTCTCCCCCCACGAAATATCAAACACAGTAGAATTAACAATATAATTATACCCCTCATAATTCCTGTAATATATTTCATAGTTTCCATCTCCCATATCATCATACCAGACAACATGCAGACTATCACTATAATCTATGGCGATGTCAGGGTCTCCTGAAACATGTGTATTATTTGTCAACCTCACTTCACTACTCCAACTACCAGCCGATGTGCGATTCTTGTAATAAATTTCATCGTTCCCATCCTTATCATCATACCAGACAACATGCAAATCATCATTAGAATCTATGGCGATGCTGGAACCTATTGAAGTACCTGTATCATTTGTCAATCTTACATCACTACTCCAGCCACTAACAGTATAATTCTTGTAATAGATTTCCAAATTTCCATCTCTATAATCCGCCCAGACAATATGTAGATCATCACTTGAATCTCTAGATATCTTAGGCCACAATGAGTAACTCGTATCATTCGTCAACCTAGTATCATTACCCCACCCACCAGTTGAAGTAGAATTCTTATAATAAATCTCATCATTTCCATCTCTCTCATCTTTCCAAACAACATGCAAATTACCATTGGCATCTATATCTATATCCGGTTGATCTGAAGTGCCGAAACTACTTGTCAACCTGATATCACTACTCCAACCACCAGCCGATGTGCGATTCTTGTAATAAATTTCATCGTTCCCATCCCTATCATCATACCAGACAACATGCAAATCACCACTAGTAGAGTTCACAGCGATCTGAGGCATACCTGAATAATTTGCATCACTTGTCAACTTGACATCACTGCTCCAGCCACCACTAGATGTATAATTTTTGTAATAGATTTCCCAATTTCCATCCCTATTATCCTCCCAGACAACATGCAAATCATCATTAGAATCTATGGCGATGCTGGAACCTACTGAAGAATCTGCATCATCTGTCAACCTGACATCGCTACTCCAACCACTTACAGTATAATTCTTGTAATAGATTTCGTGGTTTCCATCTCTAGTATCTGCCCAGACAACATGCCGATTGTTATTGGAATCTATGACTATATGTGGAATTCCAGAGTAATTCCCATCATTAGTCAACCTAACATCAGCGCTCTTGCTTATATTCACACTGCACCCACTGCACGGCAAAACCCCGCTAAACGTAACCAAGCCATTCGAATCTGTTACCCCAACCAGATCCTGTCCTCCGGAATCCTTGACAATACTGCCAGTAGAATTCCTTACTTCAACACCAACGCCGGACACAGAATTATTATTCGGATCTACCACATGCACAGTAAGCGAC
This sequence comes from uncultured archaeon, assembly GCA_965370705.1. Classification (GTDB taxonomy): domain Archaea; phylum EX4484-52; class EX4484-52; order EX4484-52; family B79-G9; genus B79-G9. The sequence continues at coordinate 5,107 of CBDUVR010000098.1, forward strand.
GCATAGCTACTTACATCGAAAGTCATCACTGCAGTAACATTATTGAGCCCTGTAGTATCATACGCGCTGATTCTCCAGCCAACTGTCCGATTGTCAAGTCCTGTCGTATCAAAAGTGAAATTTGACCAGGACTCATTCCCCGAAAGAGGTACAATGCTTTCATCTGTCCAGCTTCCTGTCTTATTAGTCTGCAACCAAGCATAATCCAGTTCCCTGTTGTCCGTCCAGTATGCATAAATCTTCACATCCTCACCAGCAACCACATTCCCGGAAGAATTATCACCCACATTCAAGTAAGCAGGAGCAGAAGAATCTACATTTATATTGAAAGTATGCTCTGTAGTCGTATTCTCGTTCCCATATGTATCCCGTGCCCT
>CBDUVR010000099.1:0-5466 GCA_965370705.1 uncultured archaeon
CAAGCCCCATCTCAAGAAGTATGCGCCGCAGGCGCCCTATTGTTTTCCCGAGTATATGCTCTTTTCCATCCTTTTTTTTGAATGTGAATTTCCGGGACCCTTTCCCTTCAAACAAAGAAGATGTCTGAATCCACGCTTTTTCAAAGTCCTTCTTTGCCTGCTCTTTCGTTTCTTTTATATTTATCCGCATAAGATGTTATTTAACTCAGGATACATTTATAAAATATTGGTTTTTTGTGACAGGATGCCCAATAGTATATTATCATCCGCACACAAAAACGTAAATTATATAAACTAAAGTTTACAATTATAAACTATTATGGACATGTATAAACTAAAGTTTACAAAACTTCAGAATGAGATATTTCGCCTCCTATGCATCAAGGCAGGTACGGCCCTGAACCAGAGAGGCATCTCCAGGCTGCTGAAAGTCTCTCCTACTGCTGTGGCCAAAGCTTTGCCTGCATTAAAAAAGGAATCATTAGTAAAAATCGAAAAAACCCAGAATATGAACCTTAGCTCTGTAGAGCTAAACAGGGACAATGAAAAAGCCATCGCTTTCAAGAGAATCGAAAACCTGAAACTAATTTACGAATCCGGCCTCTCGATGGATCTCTCAGAAAGTTTTCCTGGCTGCACTATCATCTTATTTGGCAGCTATTCACTTGGGGAAGACACAACAGATTCAGACATCGATATTGCTGTAATCGGTTCCAAAGAAAAAGAAACAGACCTAAGCCGATTTGATAAAATCCTTGAAAGAACAGTCTTTATTCACTATTATGACCGATTCAGCAAAATAAATAGAAATCTCTGCGCAAACATCTTGAATGGAATAACATTAAACGGGTATGTTGAACTATGAGGCCATTAAAAGACTTTAATGAGTTTTTAAAAAGCAATATCATCAGAAAGAGGACTCCTGACATCCCCCGTGCAAAATCACTTATAAGGGAAGCACAAAAAAGAAGAGAATTCCTAAACGAGATATTTGATAAAATAAGTATTTCAGATAAAAATGCGAATTACTTTATTGAAAACTCCTATGACATCCTGATAGAACTAATACGGGCAAAATTCATTTCAGATGGCTTTTACGCTTCAGGTGAAGGTGCTCATGAAGCAGAAGTTGCTTATATGAGCTGCATGGGATTTCCAGAAAATGATGTCAGATTTATGAATGATCTAAGATATTTTAGGAATGGCATAAAATATTATGGTAAAAATTTTGACAAAAACTATGCAGAAAAAATCATTGAATTTTTGAATAAGATTTATCCGCGATTAACAAAAAAAGTAGAAAACTTATGCTGAAGGCATCCCATACAAATATGTTCAATATCGAAAAAAGGACCGGCGCGAACCCCATGGCAATAATTGAAGACAAATTTTTAGAAATAGAGAAATCACCAACAGAAGTACTAAAAGTAAGATACTCTGTGCTCCACGGGAATGAAGAGGGCCCGAAAGTATTTGTGATAGCCGGCATACACGGCCACGAACTTACAGGCATCGAGGTGATAAGAAGGCTTAAGCCATACCTTGAAAAAAGAAACGTCGCAGGTGAAGTCACGCTTCTTCCTGTAGCCAACCCAGTCGCTTTTTCAACAAGGCAGAGAAGCACAATATATGACAACAAAGACCTGAACCGGTGCTTCCCAGGTGATTCTTCAGGCACTTTTACAGAAAAGCTGGCTCATGAAATATTTAATGAGATTGTGATCAATCAGGATTATGGTATTGACCTCCATACAGGACCTGAAGGCAGAGTCCTTTTGCCCCACACAAGAATAAGAAAATGCAGAAGAATAAACCAGGTAAAAGCCCTCTCAAGAGTTTTCGGGACACTCATTGCAATGTCTCCTGACGGCGTTGATTCCATGCTTACCTCGTGCGCCACCAATCACGGGATACCGACACTCGGCGTGGAGCTTGGCGAAGCATACAGGATAGACAACTATTTTGTAAAAGCAGGCTTTTTCGGTGTCGTGAATACATTAAGGTATCTTGAGGTATTGGACGGCAAGGCAAATGTCCTTGACAAGCAGTTCATCCTCAACGAAAGGCACGATGTCAAGGCGCAGCACAGCGGCCTTTTTTATCCGAAAGTGAGGCTTGGCCAGATCATAAAAAAAGGAGACCTTCTCGGGGAGCTGTACAACATTGAAAGCGATACTACAGAAAGCATTTATGCTGAAAGAAAGGGAATCATTCTTGCGCGCTTCAGCCAGAGCGTAGTGCTGCCGGACATGACCATCATGAGCATACTGACACTCAATGACTGTTCTTTGAACAATGCGGCACTGAAAATCGGCAGATGCATAATTAACCATTACAGGGACCCTACAAACTTATGGAGCAGTTTTGAGTACTGAGAATAGAAAGCTTAATATATGAATTAATACAAATAACTCATTGTGATGTATCATGTCCGGGTCTTCTTGTGAAAATAAAAACGTTCTGCCTGAAAGAGGGAAAGGTAAGACTGTTGAGAAAAACACATCCCTTTTTCAGCAGGTTGCAGCTCTAAGAAAAGAGATGGATGAGCAGATAAAAGAGATGAAAGAGCTAAGCAAGGCAACAATGCTTACAATAGATAAGGTCAGGAAACTAAAAACTGAAGAGATTGGCGGCCATATGGAACGTATTGATGCCAGGCTAAAGACTTTTGAAGGCCGCATGGCTGCCATTGACAGAAAATTAAATGATCCTATGAGCACGAAGAAAGATGAGTGTCTGGCTGACATCGGTTCTGCAAAAGAAAAAAGTATAAAACTACCACAACCTGTCCCGACATTGGTTATGCCTCTCAAACCAAAAGAAGCAGAATCTCATGTCATTGAGACAACAATGGATCAGGATGGTGCCAGAGGAGAAAAAGACCATATTGCAGAGACCATCGAGCACTATGAAAAAGAAAAGGATGCTCCCCAGGCTGCAGGCAAGGGAAATATTTTCACTAGGTTAATGGGCAGTATTTTGCCAGCACAGAAAAAAGCGCCGGCTTCTGCAGAGCCAAAAAGCTTTGGGATAATGGCTGATGCATCAAAAGAAAATGGAGGTACTGCACTTCATAAGCTACCTGAAATCAAGCCGGCTCATGAAGAGGAAATTCTTAAAGATAAATCAGCGGCGATTCTTGACCCTCTTGGAAAAATGGATGCGGCCCTAAATGAAAGCCATGAGCCTGCAGTTCATAAGCCGCCTGAAATCAATCCGGCTCATGAAGAGGAAATTCTTAAAGATAGACCACCAGCGGTCAATGAGCCTATAGAAAATGAAGTTCCTCCTCCCATGACAGAAAAGATAGCTGCTGCGCCACCTAAAGAGCCGGCGGTAGATCTTTTGGCAGTTGACAAAAAAGACCTGAAATCCAGAATGGAAGAGATGATATCTTCAGCCAGCCAGATGGTTGCTGAGAAAAGATATTCTGAAGCCACTGAAGTTTATCTTAAATTGGCTGATGCATATGAGAAAAACAAGGATGATCCTTTAATTCAGCAATTAGGTCCAAAACTTGATGAGTTGTATGATAAAATCAGTTCGAATCTCCTGACCAATCTGATGGAGACTGATACTGCGAAAAAGACATCCATTTTTGATAAGAATAGAAATTTTTAAGTAACAAAGAAGTAATTATATATAAATGAGTTAATAAACATTTATTGGTTACATTATGACGCACAATACTCATCACCATACATATCATGAACCTGAAAGCGAAGAGCTGCCGGAAGCGCGGCTTGCCCTGTTTTGGATAATGGGAACTCTTTCGATTCTTGGCGGCGCATGGATTGCAGGGCATCTTGAATGGGTGCTTGGAACCACGACCTCATCCTACTACGGGGCCCTTTTGGTCTCATTTCTCCTCATACTTTTTGGCGGCCTTGCATGGATCGGGGTTGCTGTGAGTGTGGCGCACCACAAGGGATGAATCAATATATCCTACTATCGATATCTTTATATATTTCTTTAATTAAAAAAATACTCTATGAATTCACCCAAAATTCTTGTTGCAGCGCTGATATGCCTTTTCTTGCTGTTCGGGAGTGTAAATGCTGCTATTGTTATTAATGAAGTCGAGTTGAACCCGTCGGGTGCCGATAGTGATAAAGAGTGGGTTGAACTATACAACAATGGGCCTGACTGTATTGACACAACAGGGTGGAAATTACGCCATAAAGACAATGACCTTTTAGCTGATGTTGATTCCTATTATTTCTGTCCTGATGAATATATGTCCGTTTCTGTTTCTGGTCCAAGACTTACAAACTCAGGTGATTTTGTTCGTCTATTAAATTCTTCTTCAGATGAGGTTGACATTACTCATACTCTGATTGACAATAATCCTACTACTGGAGATTCAAGAACATGGCAAAGAATCCCAAATGGAAACGACACAGATAGCGAGAGTGACTGGCAGTTCTGTGAAGGGACATCTGAGGCACCAAATACCTGTACCGACCCCATCCCCGAATTCCCGACATTCATCCTTCCGGTTCTTCTGATGCTTGCAAGCCTTTCATTAGCAAGAAAATATGTGCCGTTGCGATTTTAAATCCCCATTAGTTACATTGAGGGCTCTTTCTCTTCAAGAAACGCATCCAGTATATCTTTCAGGTTTTCTGCCTCGATTATCTCGATGCCTGTTTCCTCTGAAAGGTCAATAATCTCTGTTTTCAACTCAGGCTGGCAGTATTCATAAGTTCCCCATGTGTGACAGAATTCCTCTTCTGTATAATTTACTTCCTTTGATGCGCCAACAGGCACATAGAATGCCTTTGCGCCATTTTCCCTGGCAGATAATGCCTTTTCTTTTACTTTTCCTGCAGGACCTATTGTGCCGTCATGGTTTATAATCCCGGTTATCATAACATCGTTGTTTACATCTCTGCCTTCCAGTGCTGCAATGGTTGCTATGGTCATTGCCGCGCCTGCAGACGGTCCTTCAAGCAGCGATGCATTTGCGTAAATGTCATAGATTATGTCAAGGTTTCCTGTATCAATGTTGGTCATGTCTGAAGCTACCAATGCTGCCATCCTTATTGAATTCAATGTCTCTTCCTTTGAAATAACCCTGTTAAGATTTACCAAGACAAGGCCGCTTCCTGGCATGATTGAAACATCAAGATTTGCTGCAACTCCTGTCCCGTTGCGGTTAACTGCAGGGAGCCTGATGCTTGAGCACTGCTCATCATGTATCACTATCTGCTTTTTGGTGGGTGTCTTGTATATAGAAACAATGTTGGGATTGTCTGCATCTTTTTCTATCCCGACTGAAACTCCAACCAGAAATGCAATCATTAGAAGAACTACGAGGGTAAGCGCCTGGTTAACTGCTTTTAGCCTGCCCTTTTGCTGTATTTTGGAATTCATAGTGTTTATTGGTATAACCTGTTAATATAGGTTATGTATGAACCGCAAGTTTTTTTGTTGCGCGGCATGTAAAAATGGCAAAGCGCGCGC
>CBDUVR010000100.1:0-5453 GCA_965370705.1 uncultured archaeon
GAGGTAATCACATGTCAGGAAACACATTCGGAAAACTATTTAAAGTAACAACATTCGGCGAATCGCACGGCGCCGCAGTGGGCGCAATAATAGACGGCTGCCCTGCAAAACTGCCGTTAACAGAATCAGACATACAAAAGGAACTTGACCGCAGGAAGCCGGGGCAGAGCAGCATTGCTACTGCGCGCAGTGAAGAAGACAAGGCAGAGATACTTTCAGGTGTTTTCGAAGGAAAGACTCTTGGAACACCCGTTGCAGTCATTGTATACAACAAGGACCAGAAATCAAAAGACTACGACAGCCTGAAAAACATATTCCGCCCGGGCGCAGCAGACTTCACATACCATTCAAAATACAGCATCCGCGACCACCGCGGCGGCGGAAGAGCATCAGGCAGGGAAACGCTTGCAAGAGTAGCCGCAGGCGCAATCGCAAAAAAACTCCTTGCACGCAAAAACACAAGAATAATCGCCCATACCAAAGAGGTCCACGGCATCAAGGCAAAGACATTTGACGAATCCGCAATCGAAAAAAATCCCGTAAGGTGCGCAGACTCCAAAGCAGTTGTGCTCATGGAAAAAAAGATAAAAGAATCATCAAAACAAGGCGATTCACTCGGCTGCATTGTAGAAATCATAGTCCAGAAGCCGCCAAAGAACACAGGCGCCCCTGTATTCGACAAACTCGACGCTGACCTTGCAAAAGCGCTCATGTCAATCGGCGCAGTCAAAGGAGTGGAAATCGGCGAAGGATTCAATGTCTCAAACCTTCTCGGCTCCGAAAACAACGACGAACTCCACAAAGAAAACGCAGGACTGCGCCACAAAACAAACCACGCAGGCGGAATAGTCGGGGGCATATCAAACGGCGAAGACATCATAATAAGAATCGCTGTAAAGCCGACTCCGTCAATCTCAAAAGAGCAGGCGACGCTAGACACAGACCACAAAAAAAAGATAATAAGCATTGTCGGCCGGCACGACCCCTGCATATGCCCAAGAATAGTGCCGGTAGCAGAATCAATGGTTGCGCTCGTCCTCGCAGACCATATGCTAAGGGAAAAAACAACAAGAGTCGACGAAATATGAAAGTATCCCCCAAAATACAGGACATCCGGCTAAGCATAAGAAAGATTTCAGACATGGCATCAGCAGTACCGGGCTGCATCAGGTTTGACATAGGCCAGCCTGACTTCAGGACACCAAAGAACATACAGGATGCAGCAATAAAAGCAATAAAAGACGGCAGCCACGGGTATACACCCGTTGTCGGGATACCCCCCTTAAGGCAGGCAGTCGCAGACTACGAAAAAACCAAAGGATTTGAAGTCACAAAAGAGAATGTCATGGTGACAACCGGTGGCATGGGCGCAATATTCACAACCCTGCTCGGGTTTCTCAACCCGGGTGACGAGATAATCTTCCCCGACCCCACGTGGCCCCCCTACAAGTTGATAACCAGTTCAGTCGGTGGAGTGCCTAAATTAGTCCCGTATTTCAATGCAGGCGGCAGCCTCGACACCGGAGCCATAGAAAAAGCAATCACTCCAAAAACAAAACTCCTGCTTGTGAACACTCCGGAAAACCCCACAGGCCGCATCATAGAAAAAAAAGAACTAAAGGCAATAGCGCAAATCGCAGAAGACAAAAACATCATGATAATATCTGACGAAGTGTATGACCGGATACTGTTTGATGGAAATACCCACACATCAATCAGGAAATATGCACCTGACAACACAATCATAATAAACTCAGTATCCAAAACATACGCGATGACCGGATGGCGCCTCGGCTGGCTGGTTGCAGAAAAAGACACCGTAGACCAGCTTCTTAAATGCAACAGGGCATCTGTGGCATGCCCAAACATAATCTCGCAGTATGCAGCACTCGAAGCACTAACAGGGCCCGGGGACTCTGTCAGAAAAATGGTGGATGAATATCAAAAGAGAAAGGATCTTATTGTCAGGATGATGGATGATATGGGATGGGACTACGTTCTCCCGCGCGGCGCACTATACACATTCCCAAAAGCATGCAAAGACTCATGGAAATACTCAAAAGACCTGATACAAAAAGCAAAAGTATCAGTGGTCCCGGGGCTGCCCTGCGGCCCAAAAAGCGAGGGATATGTAAGATTTTGCTTTGGCTCAGCAAACACCAGCCAGATAAAAGAAGGATTCGAGCGGATTCAGAAGTTCGAGGGTTGATTTATCATCTTCTTTGTTTGTTGACATGAGGTCCATTTACTGATTTGAGATATTTTTCGTAATTTTTAATCATGTATTTCAGGTCCTCAGTGAATTTACCGGAATTGCTTTTTATCTCCTCTTTTAGCTCATCCCGTGAAAACACTTCAACCCCTGAGCTTTCGCCGTCAACGAATTTTATTGCGCCATCATAATACCCGATATAAATCGTAGTAATAAATGGCTGAACAAATCGCCCTCCATCTGCAGTTACACGAACTGACTGAAAGTTCGGGATATAGTCTACTTTCCTGAAAATACCCACGACACTGAGGTCCGTAACATGTATCGCCCTATCAAACTCCTCTGGCGACAAGATAGATGCAGGAAACCCCAGCTCTTCTGCGCATTCCCGTATTGCAGCCATATCCCATGTCTCATCCTTTGAAACATGACCTCCGACTGTCTTGTCATACAATCCCGGGTTTTCATTCTTGAGTTTACTTCGTTTTTGCAGGTAAATTCTGCCTCTGGAATTCAAAAGCAGTATCCTGACGGATTTCACCTGCTTCGATACCCTGCCCTTTGAAGCATACTCCTTTTTGATATCAGAATAAAATTTGCTTCTTTCCTGAATTTTTAGCAGTTTTCCCTGCAAATCATATACTTCCAATAATTCTGTCATATCTAAAGGTTGTTGTGCTCTATTTATTAATTTATCTGACAGAGAATTTCCAGAAGTGACCAAGTACTTCATGCGCCATTCTTCATATAAAAGTCCGGTTTGTGTCCTTCTAGCAAGTCTCTAGCAGTTATGCCTGACCTATTACATGCTTCTGCAAATTTTGCATCATTAAAAAAAAGCATATTCTGGCAAGCCATTATTATTTGCAAATCTTCATTTGATAATAATGAGATATTATCCGTTTCACAATCAATGACAGGCACTTGCATAACGTGATACTCTCGCTCTCCTAAATCGTCAGGAGTTGCGCACGAGGGAATTATCTGATGAACACCCAACCCACTTTTATGTGCAGTATATGCACTCTCAACGAGATTATCACCGCTGAGAGTATGCGGCATATAGATATTTCCATTTGGTGTCTCTGGTATGTCTTCCTCAAGTTTACTTGTCTCTACTTTAAAGCCTGCTTGATCAAGGCGCACATGAAGTGAAGAAGGGATATGATACGTCCTATTTCCGCCAGCTAAAACAACATTATGCTCATTGTGGCGAGCATCGATATAAGTTCGTAGAATCTCTTTCAAAGAGTTCGTATCAGTACCCTTAAGCACTGATGCATTCTGGGCAAGGACATGAATTGCGTCTTTACACGAGCTATATCCACCGTTGTCAGACAATGCTCCAATCTCCCATAATATCGGAGAAATATAAGCCCAGTGCTCAAATTCTGTCCCCTGCGGCCTTATCACTTTATTCCCCTCTTGCGGAGACATCTTGCTTTTTGATTGATTTACAATAACTTCAATATTGGGATTTTTTTCTGCAATCTTACAGGCCATAGAATCTCCATCTCCCACATACAGAAGACAGGGCATCTCTCCGTCTAATTGAGTAAGTTTATTTAAGTCATCTACTACGTATCTAGTAGTGCCGGAAGCGCTTGAAGAATATAGAAAGTCGAATGAACCATCTAATTCAGCATCTAAAGAGGACTTGATGGTGAGGTCAATATTAAGATACTTTTTTAGAATATCGCATATTATACCCATTGCACATAGTGTATTGTGAAGATTTCTGCCGTCTGCAGAAACATATCCAACATATTTATTGCCCTCGTCAAAAGTAGTTCTAAAAAAATTAATCCCTTTTTCGTGTTGATTTTGTAGTATTTTACTGCCTAATGCCTCTAAGTTCCGCTGGTAGACCTCGCATGCCTCTTCAAATACATCATAAGGACCTTCAGAACTGAAAGACCCAAACGCAGGATCAACATAACCATTCATATCTCTGCTCACCCATAAAACAATTCAACAGTATATTCAATCTCTAGCAGTAACAATCATATATAATTATCATTCTCTCTATCGTATCCTCAACTCTTCCTTTATCTGCGATATTGCGCTCTTCACAAGAACATAAGACTCCTTCGCCTTCTTCTTGGCATCATCAAAAAACATTGCGCCATAATTTTCATCCATAAACTTCTCAGCTCCTCTTATCACGTCCTTTGTATCATTATACGGCAGCCGGAACGACACAGTAATGAAGCGCAAAAAGCCATGCATCGTAAGGCGCTCAAGTGCCTCAGCATCAAAAAGTATCTTCTCTTCAACTGACACAGGCGAACCCTCCATAGTCCAGTCTCTTATGGTATGCCTTTTGATTATTTTGCTTATCCTGTTTCTTTTGTCATTCGGATAATCATTATTCCTGAGGAAAGTATCGCACACATTTGCGCTCTCAACAGAATGCGTCGCAATGTTTTTCTCATCAAAAGCAATATCATGGAATATAGCAGATATCTCAAGCAGCTCCTCATCCCCGCCATGGCTCTTAGAAAGCCATTTTACATGCTCAATCACCCTCATAACATGCGGGTATCCTGTCATTGGGTCAGGACCGTACTTCACAACTGCAAACTTCCTTGCTTCTTCAATAATTGTCATAATACAGAATATTACAAACAGGAAAGTTATATCTTTAATGCAACTTTGTAGTATTAATGGCGACAAATTGCAATCAACAAGCCTTAAACAAATAACCAAAAAAAGCGCAGCCGTGAACGAAATCCTCAGCTACATCTTGCTATTCTCCCTGATCTTGCCAATTATCTCAGTAATATCTCCATTCGCTCTCCAGAATGTAGTAGAAACCTCATCATAAGGATTAGAATGGATATGATATTTAAGCGGAGAAATATCTATAGAATCCGCCTCATCCAAAACAACTTCCCGAGCACTTCCATCATCCTCAAAAAGCTTAATCACACACTTGCCTTTGACCTGAAACAAAGACTCCATAACAGGGCGATTGTGCTTTGGCAATTCCTGCCCCGGATTGATATCCAGAGTGCCCACACTCAGATTCTTATCTGAAAAGGCAATCATTATCTTTCCCTGCGGAAATTCATACTGCTCGAAACTCATGCTAAAGAAATAGCACAGCATCATTTAAAAGTATATATATGAGTAATACAATATAACAAACTATGGGTTTGTTAAAAGATATTCAGAAAATTTACCGGAAAAACAAAAAGATAATTTTCGCATTTTCAATAACCGTCGGCGGTATGTTGTT